>JAJRXE010000131.1 GCA_024276455.1 Calditrichota bacterium | reverse complement strand
GGTTGCAACCGGTAAATTGACCCAAGGCGCCGGTAAGGAGGCGGTACATCACCCGGGAAGGAAGAATCGTTTGCAATCTCAAGAGAAACAATAGTGCTGTCGTAAAAAGATTTTACCGGAAACAGCGCTTCAAACCGCTGGTCCGGGGAGGATAGTGTGCCTGCGCGAGAGGGGGACACTAAGGTCATTCGGGGCAGCGGCTTGGGAAGAATGCCTTCCAGAACCGATTGGGTCTTGAGGAACGAGTGCCAGGGAAAATTTATCTGGAAGATCCCGGGAGCCAGCGGAAATACCACCGAACCCTTCAAAGATTTACTCAGTGTTTTCACAATGGCGGTGGAACCGGGTTCGGGATTCTGAATAACGAGTTTAAACCAATTCTTAAGCGGGATAAACTCGGAGACTTGAGGCGAGATGTCCAGGGCTTCGGAACGATTAAAAACAAACAGGGGACGACTCGAGCTACCATCCCGTTTCACTCCTACAAATTTTAAGACCCAATCTTCGGAGTCCGGATTCAGAGGAATTGAAAGGGAATAGTAATATTGGTTTTTGTAGTTCAATACGCTTAAAATCTGATAGGTGGAAAGGGAAACCCAATCTCCCCGGCCGGATTGTTGCTCAATCAAGATTCGACTTAGTTTTTCGGCGGAGATCAGCCGAATAAACAATTCTCCCTCATTCAACTTCCATTGATCGTAAGTAAAACGGAAAAGGGGATTAGCCATGAAATTCAGGCGAAAGGTAGCGGTGTTGCCAAAGAAATCATTGATTTGTAGAGAAAGCTGATGAAGTCCGGGAGGGAGTTGGTCAGCGTCCAGAATGCCCGCCTCGAATTTCGTATTGTTGTAAAAGGGGAGGGTGTTCGCCGGATGTTTAAAAAAATTGTGAAAAATACCTTTGCCCTTACGATAGAGCGAAAAATTCTTGTCCAGCTCAATCAAACGAGTTTCGGAATAAGAGAACGAGTCGTATTTTATCTGGTAAAGCAGGGAATCGTCAATCCAGAGGTTGGCCGAGTAGAAGGAGAAGTGGTTTCGAGCTCCGTTGGCACGATCGAAAATCTTTAAGGCGAGTCCAACTTTCCCGGTAATGTAAACCGTATCTGACAGGTTTATTTCCGATTGGGGTCGAAAACCTAAGAGCAGCGTGTCCGGTACGAAATTGATGGATGCCTGTGGAGAAAGCGGAATCAGAGCCGCTTCGTAGATTAAGGGAGGAAGCTGATCCCGGATGGTGGCGCGGTAAAAGGGCAAGGGATTGATTGGTTCGTTTTTTAAATTTCGTAGCTCAAAATGTAAGTGAGGGACGCCGATACCGGTTTTACCTGTAAAGCCGATTAACTGCCCGCGTTTTACCGGAAATTGGTGGGGTTTTAAATGGAGATCCACCCGATATTGCTGCCGTGCCAGGCGGATTTTATTCACGTATTTTTCCAGAAGAGGGGAAAACCGCTCCAGATGAGCGTACACAACGATGTTGCCATCTTTTAGTTTTAGATAGAGGGCTTTACCATAACCAAAGGCAGAAACGCGTACTCGCATGACGTAACCATCGGCAATGGCAAAAACTTTGTATCCGGTTCGATTCCAGGTCTTGATGTCGATGGCTGCATGGTAATGACGAGGACGAAATTCGCAAAAACTGCTGGTCATCAGGGTGCTGGCACTGGTGGGCCACAGGTAATTTTGAGCCCGGGAGAAATCTACGAAAAGGAATAATAACGCAATAAAAAGTAAAATTTTTCTTTTCAGTTGAAAGCCACTATTCATATTGTAAAAAACGACTCCTGATAACTTGGAAATTCTCGAACGATTATCGTGAACCCCTGACGAAAAGATATCGACTTCCTGCACTCAAAAATAAGTTTTAAGTTTGCCGGTATCTTTATTCATTTGGCAACCGAATACGAATCCGTGCATCCGCAATTTTACTGTTTTCGGCAAGCGGGCTTACCAGAAAGGGATTCAGGTCCATTTCCTGAATTTGAGGCCAGTCCAGAACCAGTTGGGAGAGACGCTGAAGGGTCTCGACAATGATTTCCCGATTGGCGCCCGGGATTCCGCGAAAGCCTTTCAGGATTTTCGCCCCCTGGATTTCTTCCATCATTTCC
>JAJRXE010000130.1 GCA_024276455.1 Calditrichota bacterium | reverse complement strand
GGTGCTGCTGCTGCCGGAAGGAGAAGATCCGGACAGTTTCGTAAAAAAACACGGTGCCGCGGAGTTTTTTGCTCTGCTGAAAAACGCCTTCGATTACTTCGAATTTAAGACCAGCCATTTGCTGAAACAGGCCGGAGGTGAGAGTGTGAGGGATCAGTCCGCTGTGGTAAACAGTTTGCTGGAATCGCTGGCCCCTCACACCGATCCGGTAAAACAAAACTTCTATCTGAATCGCCTGGCGGAACAATTCAATCTGCAGGTGGACATGCTGGCAGGCGAGTTGAAACGAAAGAAACGCCTCCTCCGCCGGCCGCCGGAGCTCCAGAAAAGTGAGCCAAGTCAAAAATTTTCTGCTTCGACTCTGATCTTTAAAGGAGCCTGGAGCGCCGAAAAAGACACTATTATTCTGCTCTTAAATTATTTTAACGAACTAAAATCACTGATTTTCGAGATTCTGGAACCGGAAGACTTTCAAAATGAGCCTTTCCGGAATATTTTCGAGCTAATTGCCGCCCACAAAGAACTGGAGAAGCAGGAAGATCTGTTGCACCTGGTACTTCCCCAAATCGAAAATCGAGAAGTTCTGGACATGATTACCGGTGAGCTATTCGATCAAATTGTTCAACCGGAAAAATATTTGAACGATTGCATCCGAAAAATGAAAATTGCCCGTTACCAGGGTGAAATGGCTTATTACAAAGAGAGATTAAAAACCCTGCAACCCGATCAACCGGAATACCGGGAAGCGCTAAAAAAAATCAATCAGAGCATTCAAGAAATCAATCGAATCCGGCAAATTTTTAATGAGGAATCCTGAGCAGTCAGTCCTTCTCCCCCCATTTCCCTCCCGAAATGGTGGCGATAAATGACTATTTTTTCACCACTACGGTTGTGACATTTGTCACCCTTGCCCCCTCTTATTCCACTTAATATTCTCAACGAAAGGTAAGACGTAAAAGGCTATTTAAAAAAATTTTTGCCAAAATAATCGTTCAGGGAAGAGAATCAATTAAATTCTAAATGAGTCAGGAAGGTTAGAAAAGAGAGTGGTTAAATCATGAGTCAAGAAAAAAACTACGACATCTTAGTAATAGACGACAATCTGGAACAGGCGAACCTCATTAAGCTGCTGTTGGAACAATACGGCTTCAACGCCAAATATCTGACAGACAGTTCCAAAGCGTTCGACATGATTTTAAAGGAAAAACCCCGTCTGGTTATTCTGGACATCATGATGCCCGAAGTGGACGGGTTACGACTCTGCAAAATGATTAAACAGCATCCGGATACGGCAAACACCCGGATCATTATTTACACCGGGAAGAATTACGAATCGGATCGACGAAAAGCCTTGGCATTGGGGGCGGATGTATTTTTAACCAAACCCACTCGTTCGTACGTATTATTAGACGCAATTAAGAATCTACTCTTACCAGCATCCGATGAAATATATCAAAGTTAAATTCTGGGGCGTGCGCGGTTCCATTCCCACTCCGGGTCCTTCGACCATTCGTTATGGTGGAAACACGCCCTGTATCGAAGTACAATTTCAAGACGGACCGCTGTTCATTCTGGATGCCGGCACGGGAATCCGGGAACTGGGAAAGCAACTGTTGAAACGGAACCAACCGGTCAACGCTTACATTTTTTTAAGTCACTACCACTGGGACCACATTCAAGGATTGCCTTTTTTCCGGCCGGCGTATCAGGCGGGAAACCGATTCACCATCATTGGTAGCGACGATACCAATGTCAATCTGAATGAAATCATTTCTTTTCAGATGAACCCCACTTACTTCCCGGTGGCCATTGAAGATATGATGGCGGATATTCAATTCCGCTCCATTGGAGAGGAAACGTTCGAGATTGAAGGGGTGAGGGTGCAAAGCATGTATTTGAACCACCCGGGTTACGCCCTGGGCTTTCGCTTTACTTACCAGGGGCGCCACCTGGTGTACATTAGCGACAATGAACCGTTCCGCCCGTTCCGAAATCCCGAAACGCCCGATGTAAAGCAGGTGCAAAAGAAAAAACTGGAAGAAATTTTCGACAATTTTGTGGAAAATAAGGACGAAACTCTCATTCGTTTCTGCGAACACGCCGACCTGCTGATTCACGACAGCCAATTCCTCCCGGAAGAATACCAGGAAAAAATTACCTGGGGCCACTCTCCATTCGATTACACCGTGGATCTGGCGGTAAAGAGCATGGTGAAACAGCTCATTTTATTCCACCACGATCCCCTGCATGACGATCGCATGATCGACCGGATTCAGGCGCTGAGCCAGCAGCGTTTAAAAGAATCCGGGTACGCAATTCCCTGCTGGGCAGCGCAAGAAGGCATGATCATCGAAATTTGATTCACCGTTTTGCCACCACCACGGTCGCTTTCAACTCCCGGTACAAATCCTTTTGAGGATCGTTCAGGCGAAGAAACAGAATGTAGACGCCCATGGGCACCACCCGGCCCCCATCATCTTTCCCGTCCCAGAGGAGGGTTCCCTGTGCCGCCACCGCTAACCGGCTGGCCAGCCGGCGAACATGGCGACCCAGAATATCGAACACGTCCACCGACAAATAAGCGGTTGTCAGGTTGAAATGGTACTGAATGAGAACAAAGTCTTCGAAACCGTCGCCATCCGGTGAAAAGGGATTGGGCTGAATCGAGATTTCACCCACACTGGGACGAGACTCCACGAAAACCGAGTTCTGACGTCCCGGAGTACTGCCGGAGGGATCCACCGAGGCCGTCCAGTTGTCTGCGATCCCGGACGAAACGCCTGGCTGAATGCGCTCCAGCGAGGTTCCCGGACCGGTCTCCCGCCCCATCCACTCCCTGGAATAGGTGACCCGCTCCATAAGCCGTCCGGAAGGAGCGAGCAGTTTCAGATCGTCCCAGTCGTTGTTGAGGGTGGGAAAGGGTTTTACCACCAGCAGCTGGCTTGCGAGAAAGTGGTACTGTTCGGCTGCAGCCGAATCGCCGCTGAGCACCAGGAATTCTCCCGCCGCCAGCCAACAGCTTTCGGCGGTCAAACGCACGGTGTCGCGGGCATCGGCGAAACACCAGCGACTCAAATCCACCGCCCGCGTCCCCGCATTGAAAAGCTCCACCCATTCGGTTTCCCCGCTGCGGGGTGCGTACAGAATTTCGTTAATGACCACTTCCGATTTTATGGTTTCCACCTGTAACTCCAGGAAACCTCGATTGTTAGCCGGATTTTCGTCTCCCGGTAGATCCGCTTCGACTCCCAGGAGATGGCTTCCCGCCGGCAGGTTCTCCAGGGTAAATTGTACCCACACCGCCTCTTGAAAATCCAGGCGGGTTTCGTGCGCCTGCTCCCCAAGAAGTTCCTCTGCCTGAAACACCCTGTCTCGATTCACATCGTCAAAAACCCGCACTACAAAGCGGTGAAGCGGTTCCAGACCGGCATTCACCAGTTGAATATCCAGGGTTACCGGAAGGCCTTCCACCGGAAAGAGTGGCTCAACTCGAACAGAATCCACTGCCAGATCGAAACGTCCCGGTGCCACACTGTTTGGTCCGCCGGGGGTGCCGCGAAAACGGCGGGAATCCGCCCAGTTGGAAGAATCGTTTTCCGGGGTCAACAAAATTTTCTCATCCGAATATCCCGGAACATTCCCCACGGAGTAGCTGTATCGCTGGACGGTGTCCCCCCGGGCGTTTACCAACAACACCGGTTCCGAATGGCTGTTCGACCAGCCGTATTTTCCGAAACTTCCGTCGTCAATGGTCAGAATTAGCGCTTCCGGAGGAATTAAGGTGTCGTACGTGCTGGAATTGCCAAAATAGCTCTGATCCAGAATAACGGCATACTGTCCCGGTTGCAGCACCATGCCGCCGTCGGTCGCCACCAGAGCATCCAACTCCAGGGAATCTCCCAGCGACCACTCCGTTAAATCCACTGCAGAATCCCCGGCGTTGTAGATTTCCACAAACTCATTGTGGTATTCCAGCGTATCGGGATCAAACATGATCTCGGTCAAAATGACCTGGGCGGCGGCCTCCGAAAATAACAACATCGAGAGCAAGAGCACCCCGGCCCTCACTCGCCTCAAAGAAAAAAATTTCAGGCAGGCCATTCGTGCAAACTCCTCCCCACCATGAATGGTCTTTGCTGGTAATCCGAATCCCTGGCAGGAATTTTCCCCGGAATGTGAATAAAATATAATAAACCGGGAAATTTTAATCAACAGGAGGGATGAAAAAAATCCCGGCAACAGGAGGGATGAAACAGCTCTCTTCGCTCTTGTTTGCGGAGATTAATCGAAGGTTGAACGGCGCGACCGATTGATTTCACTGAAAACAGAATCGCCCTCCCAATGTTCCCAATTTTCCAGTTCAATATCGACACTGCCGACAAATGCTTTCATTTTTGCTTTCAGGGGCACACTCTGTAAATCTTCCGAAAACCACCCCTTGAAACCTTCTTTGATGCCGGCTATTCCCACAAATTTTAACCGCCCATCCAGATAATAACCGGTCAGATGCTGACCGCGGGCTTTGACTTCTCTGCGGGTTCCTTCAAAATTAATATGGGTAATGCCCACTTTGTTGTAAGCAAAAACCGGAATGTCGATTCGCGCTTTATTTTTAACCATTCCCCGGGCCAGAAAAAACATGGACAAACTGTCGTACACCCGTCCGGGAATGGTCGCCGTGGAATCCAGTAATGTCACCACCGAATCCGGATACTGGTTTTGAATCACAATGTGAACTTGCTGCTTTTCGTAATCAAAGTCGTAACGGGTGTAGATGGTGTAGTCTTTTTTATTTTCGTAACTAATAAAAATGTACGAAGCAAAATCCTCCGCGTCCATGTAGCTGTCGTAAACGTCGTGAATTCGGACAAATGGCAGAGAGGGGTTGGAATCAATATTAACCCGGCAATGGAATACCGGACGTCCGTTCAGGGTGTCGGCTTCCAGCACCCGGAATCTCAACTTTCCTAGGGTTACAAATGCCCATTTCACCTTGTAGTGTAAATCTTCTCCTACTTCCCACTTGAATTTCGGTGTGGGATCAATCGCCCACAGAGTCAGAAGCTGCCCGGTTAGCAGGATGACAAACAGAACCAGGACAAATTTCCTTTTGCTTCGGAACATCATTCGCCTTTCCCCTTTTTATTAAACAGACCTATTTCCGGAATCACGATTTCCCTCAACACCTCTACAAAGTAGCGGTCGGTCATGCCGCCAATGAAATCCCGAACTTTCTCCGCTTCGTTGGTGGCTTCCAGATAGGAGGCGTGTTTAGTGTTCAGAAAATCCCGGTAGATCCGGGAATTGCGGTTTTCCTTCTTCAAATCGTCCAGGAACTTGTCGAACAAAATCTGGAATCCCCGCTCAATCTTTTCCTGATCTTTTTTAATGAACGGACTGAAATAAATTTTTTCATAATTAAATTTTTTCAACTGCAGCAATTGCCGGGAAACTTCGTCACTGAAACACACATAAGGTTTACCGTAGCTGTTGTACACCACGTCTTTTACCAGAGCGTCGATGATCTCGCCGTTGGTGCTTCCCAGACTTTCGCGCAGTTCTGCGGGGATCTCCTCCCGTCGAATCAGCCCCACCCGGATGGCATCTTCAATATCCTGCCCAATGTAAGCGATGGTGTCGGTCAGCCGCACCACACAACCTTCCAGGGTCATTGGCATCATTTCCACGTACTTGCCGGCTTTGCGTACTGCCACGTAATTTTGCAAATCTTCTTCGGTTTTATCCCGATGCGGATGAAGCTCCTGATTGTGCACCTCTCCGTCATGCGAAAGGATGCCGTCGCGCACCTGGAGGGTGAGATTTAGTCCCCGCCCTTTTTTCGCCACCCGGTCAACAATGTGAAGACTTTGAATGTGATGGTGATATTCGCCAATGCCGTGCTGCACACAAATTTTGGAGAGGTATTTTTCTCCGTCGTGACCAAAGGGAGAGTGCCCCAGATCGTGGGCCAGGGCAATCGCCTCGATGAGGTCCAGATTCAACCCCAAAAATTTTCCGATGGTTCGGGCAATTTGCGAAACGCTCAAGGTGTGAATGCTCCGCGAAGAAAGCATCTCGTCCAGCTGCGATGCAAAATAGATGACCTGGGTTTTCCCGGAATAGCGACGAAATGCCCCGCTGTAAAGAATTCGATCGCGATCCAACGCAAAGGGGCTCCGGGGACCTTCGGGCTCCGGAAAACGGCGCACCGCCCGATCGCTCCGGGTTGCATGGGGCGAGAGAAACGACTCGGTTTTGTGGGTAACTTCCCGGTAAAGATCGGCAAAAAATTTTTCTACTTCCGCTCGATTCATAAACAATACTGTTTTGGGTTCACGATTGATTATTGCTGTAGCATTTCCTTTTCCAATATTTTTTGAGAAATCAAACCCCAAAAATTTTAATAAGTTTCAATTTAAGTCACGTCTTCTCTTATTTCAAGGTTTTTGCCTTTTAACCCGCAGATATTCCCCGGTTAAAAAGCAAGAATTCTTACTTTTCACTTTGCCTCACCGGAATTCAACGCCTATCTTTAGCTTTATTTTTTGACCAAAACAGAAGGAGACCCTATGGCGGAAGCACGCAAAAAAGGCCTATCCTCGTTTCCCGGAATGTTCTGGGTCGTCATCATGTTCGAATTTTTTGAACGCGGTTCCTATTACGGCATGATGAGTATTCTTTCGGTTTATTTTACCGATCAGTTATTTTTCAGCAAAGAGAGCGTGGGAATTATTAAAAGCACCATTCAGCCGATTCTCTATTTTTTGCCCATTATTGCCGGTGCGCTGGCCGATCGTTTCGGCTACCGCAAAGCCCTTCTGGTGGCGTTCTCGCTCCTGGGGGGTGGGTACTTTCTCACCAGCCAGATGACCTCTTACACGGCGGTTTTTCTAGCGCTGGTGGTCATGGCGCTGGGCGCCGGGACTTTTAAACCGATCATTTCCGGCACCATTGCCCGGGTCACCGACAAAGAGAATAGCACGCTGGGATTCGGAATCTATTACTGGTCAATCAATCTGGGAGCCTTCCTGTTTCCCTTAATTCTGGTTCCCTACCTGAAAAATAATTGGGGATGGCACTGGGTGATTGTGGCAGCCGCTGTTGGTACCGGCGCAATGATTATTCCCACCCTGCTGTTTTACAAAGAGCCGCCCAAACCCAAAGAAACCAAAGAATCGCAAACGAACATCGTTCAAACCATTGCAAACGCCTTCGAAATCATTTACAGTCCGTTTATTTTAATCTTCCGCCACATCCACGACACCGCCTCCAAAAAACTGTTTATTAATGGAATCAACCTGCTGGTCCTGGCATTTTCCCTCTGGCTCTTCCTGGCGGCAGGGAATTTTCTGATTTTCTTCATCGTTCTAATTTACTTGACCAGTCTGGGAATCTTGGAATTGAAAAAACGAATCGACAGCGAAGGAAACAAAGCGCTCTACCCGTTTATTTTCGGAGCAATTATTACCGCTTTTGTCTGGCTGCTACCGGGCATTTCCACCTTCGGACGAATCGTTTCCAACGTCATTTACCTGACTGTGCTTTCCCTCTTTTTAATCGATATTGAAGACGAAGCGAAATTTAAAGATCATTTTAAATTTCTACTGATGATTTTTATCTATTCCGGCTTCTGGATTCTGTATTTTCAAATGTTCGATTCGGTGCTCTGGTACGTGAAAGATTACGTTGATGCTTCTTCCCTGGACACCTTCGTAAACGGTTTACTGGCGAAGATCGGTTTGAACATTAACTGGCATTTCGACGTGGAACACGTGACGGTGATTAACGCCGGTACCATTATTTTCCTGCAACTTGTTATTTCCAATATTGTTAAGCACACCAAGGCTTTACCTACCATGGTCACGGGCATTCTATTCGGGACCATCGGCATGGCCATTCTGGCGATTTCCACCAGCATCTGGGTGTTTTTGGCCGGCATCATTATTTTCTCCATTGGCGAAATGACCGCTCATCCCAAATTCATCAGCTATGTGGGTCAAACGGCTCCCCGGAATCGGGTGGCGACCTACATGGGCTACATTTTCCTTTACGGAGTAATTGGTTCCAGCATTGGCGGGGTTCTGGGCGCCAACCTGTACGTCCACTTTGTGGATGTTCTCAATCAACCCAAAACCCTCTGGTTAATTTTCAGCGGCATCGGGGTGGTCACCATTATTGCCCTGCTGGCCTACAACAAATTTCTGGCGGTGCGAGAACCCGCCGAAGCGGAAGTTTAAGAGTCGGTACTAATTGAACTTAAGCCAGGTGGAAAGAAGACATTTTCTTTCCACCTTTTTCAAAACAACTGGAAATTTTCATCTTCAAGTTTGGGGAATATGAAAGAACTTGCTCATCTTTTCGAGAACAATCGTCGCTGGGCAGAGAGAATGCAAGCCAGCGACCCTGATTTTTTTGCCCGGCTTTCTCGCCAGCAACGTCCGGAATACCTCTGGATCGGTTGCTCCGACAGCCGGGTTCCGGCAAACGAAATCATCGACCTCCCGCCGGGAACCGTTTTTGTGCACCGGAACATTGCCAACGTGGTGCATCCCACCGATCTGAACCTTCTTTCGGTGCTTCAGTACGCCGTGGAGGTTCTACAAGTAAAACATGTTATTGTGTGCGGACACTACGGCTGCGGGGGTGTTCAAGCGGCACTGGAAGAGCAAAATCACGGCCTCATTGACCACTGGCTACAGGGCATCCGCAATATCTACCGGGACGAAGCGGATAAATTCCGGAATTTAAAAGACGAGAAAGCACGAATCGACCGGCTGTGCGAACTGAACGTGCGGGCTCAGGTAGTGAACGTGGCGAACACCCCCATTGTGCAAAACGCCTGGAAAGCGGGTCAAAAACTGGCAATCCACGGCTGGATTTACGACCTGAACAACGGGTTGTTACAGGATTTGCAGGTTGGCATTCGGCCGCCGGGAGAGCGGCTGCAGCCGTGAACCGGACGAGCGGTGGTGCCCCGGGAACGTTCTTGCGGTCGGAACAGCCTGCTGCACCATGCTTCCAGCGCCGGCAACGCGCTGCTCCGGGAACAGGGACGGGCGAGAAAACGGCCGTCCCTGCTACACTTTCCCTTCGAGGGTAATCTACCCTTGCCTCGCTCTGAATTCTTTTTTAAAATAAATTGAGTTTGATTTTTCTAGAAAAAGATTAGGCTATTACGGGGTAACGATGAATAACGTTTACCTGATCTTACTGCTTCTGAGCCATGTTTTATTTCCCGGCTGCGCATCCCGGGCCTCCAGAACCGACAGCACCCAAACACAGGAAATAGCGCAGCGAATAGACCTTCCCCGGCTCGAACAGAGGATTCACGCACTCATTAACGAAGAACGCCGAAAGAAGGGATTAAACCCGTTAAAATGGGACGACAAGCTGGCCCGGATTGCCCGCAAACATAGCGAGGACATGGCCCGGAATAATTATTTCAGTCACGTGAACCAGCAGGGTCAGGATCCGACCGAACGAGCCCGCAAACAGCATTACAAATGTTTTAAAGACTACGGAACATTTTACACCGTGGGAATTGCGGAAAATATTTTTCTAAATTACCTTTTCGATCGAATCACCTACCTGAACAATCAGAAAATTTACCACTACCTGACTCTGGAGGAAATCGCCCGGAGCACGGTTCAGGGCTGGATGGAGAGTCCGGGACACCGGAGCAACATTTTGCACCCCCGTTACGACCGGGAAGGGATCGGTGTTGCTGTTTCGGGAGACGGAATCGTGTACATCACCCAGGACTTTTGTTAGCCACAGCAGTTCGCTTGATTCCCACATTCGGGGAACCACCGCCAATACCTTTTCCTTTTCCCGGGAAGAGTGCCTGGTTCCTTACCAAAGCGGGGAGAAAATCAAGATGAAAACTCTGTTCACCTTCCTGCTAACCACCCTTTGGATTATCGGGTCAGCAACCTTATTAGCGCAGGAAAACCCGCAAACGTTCCCTCCCACCGGTGCCCCGGACGATTCCCTGCCTTTTTTTTCCGAAGGGAACCGTGATTCACCAGCGCCAGGGCAACAAAATTTACTGTTTTCTGTCCCGGAATACCGAGATTCAGGGAATAATGTGCCGGGGCGACCGGCATCGCGGCTGGGAGACGGTATTTTACACTAACCTCATTCTGGCGGCCCGGGACGAGACCATTTAGGGAATTCCCTACCAGAAAGCCAGTTTCTGGAGTGAGCTGTTTGGTGCCAACGCCAAAGTGCTCTGCCACGAAAACGGTCAACTGACTCGCTGTAAATTGGCCCAATCGGTTACCATTCAGAGGAAAAAATTCCGGAAGGGTCAGACTGTTCACTTCCACCGGGAATGCTGACTTGTTGGGAATCAATAGCCAGCGAGTTACGGGAACGCCTCCGCCCGCCCAAATAGCACCCCGCGAAAACACCGGCAGTCTGGCGCTTCCGGGTTCATCCCTGCCGAAGGACCTTTCCCAAATTGATTACCGTGCTATCGGCGTTCCGGGGTAAGAACAGCCACCCAACCGCCGCCGGTAGCCATTTTGACCGCCATTTTGGTCTGCCGATTCACAGTGGTGCGGTACTTGCGGTAATCGCTGGCGTAGCGGTCGGCGTTGAGGCCGTCTTGGTAGATAAGGGCGGAGTAGTTGCCCGGCGGCAGGAAATCCAGGCTGACCACAAATTCCCGCGGCGTCCAATCGGTGATGCCACCCAGGAACCACTGTTCGCCCCGACGACGCGCCAGAATTAGGTAATTGCTCACCCGAGCTTCCAGCACCCGGGTTTCGTCCCACACGGTGGGCACGGCGGCGAGGAAGTCCATGACCGCTTCGTTCTGCAGGTAATGGGACGGACTGTCCGCCAGCATCTGCAAAGGGCTCTCGAACAACACGTAGAGCGCTAACTGGTGGCAACGGGTTCCCTGGCTCATGGGACGGTTGAAAATAATCCGGAAGTTTTCCTTCTGGGCATTCACCATGGCGCCGGGAGTGTAATCCATGGGCCCCGCCAGCATGCGGGTGAAGGGCAAAATGGCGTCGTGTTCCGGCGTAATGTCTTCGCTCCATTTGTTGTGCTCCAGCCCTTTCACCCCTTCGCGGGTGAGAACATTGGGATAGGCCCGGCGCAACCCGGCCGGTTTGTACGCTCCATGAAAATCCACCAGCAGGTGCCGTTTGGCCGCCTCGTGAGCTACCCTCCAGTAGTAATTCACCATCCACTGGTCGTCCCGCTGCATGAAGTCCACTTTAATGCCCTGCACGCCCCAGCGAACGAACTGATCGAGCGCTTCCTCCAGCTGGTCATTCAACGGTTTCCACAAGGTCCAGAGAATGACCCCCACCTTCTTCCGGCGGGCGTAGTCGCAAATCTCCTGAATATTGATGTCCGGATTGACTTGCAGCAGATCGGTGGTCTTCGACCACCCTTCGTCCAGAATCACGTATTCCAGACCGTAGCGGGCGGCAAAATCAATGTAGTATTTGTAAGTGGCGGTGTTGATTCCCGCCCGGAAATCCACGTTGAAAAGATTCAGGGCGTTCCACCAGTCCCAGGCCACCTTGCCCGGACGAATCCAGGAAGGATCCTCGATCTGGCAGGGGGTCGCCAGCTGGTACACCAGCTCGTTTTGCAGCAACGCGGCGTCGTCTTGCGCCACCATGAAGATGCGCCAGGGAAAGGTTCGGGTACCGCGGGTGCGCGCCAGGTAATCCGCCCGCGCTTCCACCACCTCGTCCCGGTCAGGATGCCGGCCCGGGCGGATTTTGGTGATGACCTTCGGGAAGAGCGCTCGCAACGCCGTACCACCGGTACCCTGCAGGTACAGCCCGGGGTAATCTCTCAAATCCGATTCCGCCACCGCCAGACGGTAGTCGTCCGGATAAGTCACCAGCACCGGAACGCTGCTCATTTCGTCGGATCGAATCTCGCTCAGTTTAAGATAGCGGTAGCTGCGCTCGGAATGGGTGATGAAGCTGTTTTCCTGCGGGAAATAAAGGGGGTAATCGCCGGAGAAACGGTACTCCCCCATTTCCCTCCGCACTACAATGTCGCCAAGAAAGGCGGTTTCGAAGCGGTAGGCCAGTCCCTCGTTGTAGAGGCGAAACACCACGCGAAAGTTTTTCCGGAACTGCAGGGTGAGCTGGTTGTAGGCGTCCACAATATCGCTACGTTTCCGGGGAACCAGCGGTTTGAGTACTTCCCGATGGGAAGCGGTTTGACTGGAGAGCAATTCGGCGCGCTGCCCCAGCACGCCCTGTCCTTCCAGCTCCAGAGCAATCGTCGAAGGCGCCAGCAAAACGCGGTTTCCCGCCCGGAGGCTGAAACGCAGTTCCTCCCCAATCTCAATGCGGGCATGTAATGTTCCATCGGGAGAACGCAGGGTAAAACTTTCGGCTGCAATGTGCGTCACCACACCTCCCAGCAAATAAACCAGCATAAAAAGTCGGGTGATGCCTTTTGTGAACATGGTTTTCCCCTCATTTGCCGATCTCACTGAACGGAAACTAAATTGAGTTCAAAACCTGTGTGTAAACAAGAATCGTTTCGGTGTTTTTCGACGATCCTTTCCGAGAGGTTCAGGATTGTCCCTCCCACCCGCTTTGGCCGAGTAAGTCGCAGCAAGATATTCGCTTCACCCTGCCACACGCTAAAAATCGCTGAGTTCCCCGGGTGCAGTAAAAAAACGCCCGGGAGGAAAAACTACTGGCGCATGGCCCGGTCGAGGTCTTCCATCAGGTCGTCGGCGTTCTCGATGCCCACCGAGAGCCGTACTAAACCGGGCGTGATGTGTGCCTCGGCGAGGTCTGCTTCGCTCATTCCAGCGTGGGTCATGGAAGCCGGATGCTGAATCAAGGTGTCGCAGTCGCCCAGACTCACCGCCAGGGTGCAGAGTTGTACATGGTCCATTAGCGCCTTACCGGCTTCGTAACCGCCTTTCATTTCAAAGGAAATGACGCCCCCTCCACCTTTTTGCTGCCGTTTGGCCAGCTCGTACTGAGGGTGCGATTCCAGGAAGGGGTAGTACACCCGCTCTACAGCCGGGTGGGTCTCCAGCCAGCGGGCAATTTTCAGGGCATTTTCGTTGTGACGATCCATCCGCACCGCCAGGGTTTTTAACCCCCGCAGCAACAACCAGGCATTAAAAGGCGACATGCTCCAGCCGTAATGGGTGGAAACCTTGTAGGCTTTCTGGATAAATTCCTTGCTGCCCACCACCACGCCTGCCACCACGTCTCCGTGTCCACTGATGTATTTGGTGGCTGAGTGCAGTACAATGTCAGCCCCGAAATCCTTCGGCCGCTGCAGGTAAGGCGTCAGGAAGGTGTTGTCCACACACACCAGCACATTCTTTGCGTGGGCAATGTCCACCACCGCCTGAATGTCGATGAGCTTCAGGGTGGGATTGGCCGGGGTTTCAATTAGCACCAGCCTGGTGTTTGGCTGCAGTGCTTCCGCCACCTGCTCGGGATGGGAGGCATCCACCCGGGTAACTTCGATGCCAATCTTACGAATGTCGTCTTCCACCAGGTAATGAGTCCCTCCGTACACCGTATCGTCCACAATGATATGATCGCCGGCCTGGGCGGTTGCCAGAATCACATTCGCCACCGCCGCCATCCCCGATCCGGTGGCAATCCCGGCCTCATATCCTTCCAGAACAGCTATTTTTTGCGCCAGAACATTGGTATTGGGATTCCCCAGGCGGGTGTAAATAAAACCGTCTTCTTCTCCTTTAAAACGGCGCGCTCCCTGTTCGGCATTCTCGAACACGAAAGTGGAAGTCTGGTAAATGGGCATCGACAAAGCGCCAGTCTGCGGATCCGTCTGATGCACACCGTGGACAATGTCCGTTTCTATCCGGTATTTCATCACAAACTCCTTTTTAATTTAAAATGAGTATCTGACAATATTATTCGTTAAAGAGAATAAAATATAGGAATTTTACTTCATATGTGTCCAATGATTTTATTTTTTGTTGTGTCCCGGCAAGGTCGTTCGGATTCGGTTCAAATAAAAAAGGTATAAAGAAAATGACATTCTTTCTACCTTTTGAAAAGCTCAGAATGTTTATTTAAAATCATTTCCTGCCGGAATGCCTTCGGCGGCGCTGGTAAAGCTTCTGCAAGCCCAGGGCCGATTCCTGCCCGTCGCAAATCCCGTCGCCGTCCCGATCGATAAAACGGTCTTTACGCTTTCCTTTTCCTTGCTGCATCTTACTGCCTTTGGCCACTCCTTCCAGACGGTCATCGATTCCATTGGCGTTCAAATCCACAAACCCTTTCAGTTTCTTCTGTTGAGTCTGGGGATTTTTTGCCGGGGAAGCTTTTTTACCAGATTTCTGCCCCGCCGCCCGGGTGGGCGCGGAAGACGTCTTTCCCTTTTCTTTTACCGCCGTCGAATCAGTCGGCAATGCTGCTGTCAGCGTAACGCCCAACAGAACCGTAAAAAGTGTCAGTAACCATCGCTTCATCCCTAATCTCCGTTTAACGATTCTCCCTTAATAATTTTAGCCAGATCCCACGGTTTCAGATCCGTTCGATTGGCAATGGTTCGCAGGGTTTCATCCTCCTGGAATTCAATGTGGGCATTGCTCAACCGTTCTCTGGCCTGTTCCAGAGGAATCCCTTCCCGTTCACAGATTTGAGCCACCGTCATGCGTCCGAAACCGTAGCCGCCCGCCGCGCCAGCTGCCGAGGCCGGCTTTTCGGAAATTTTCTGAGCCAATTCCGCCGGGGTTAACCCGTTCTTTTCGGCCAGTTCGCCAATTGTGATTAGGGAATCCACCCCTTGAATGCCCTCACGCTGTAATTTCTGCATGACGCGTTGCAAATCCATCTTGGTTTCCTGGCAATACTCCTTCAGAGTGAATAGTTCCGCATGCGGTATCGGCGGTTCAGTTTGCTCATTACTCCAGGAGTTGCTCAAATACTCTCCCAGATCCATTACCGAACTGAAAGGAGGCACCTCTCCTAATGTTAAAACAAAAACACCAACCGTTAAAATACTTGCCCAAACCAATTCCTGCTTCATTTTAATTCCGGCTACCACTTTGGACTTTAAATAGCTCCAAAACACCACCCAATTGTAGTACAAATGGAATCCGGCAATCACCACAAAAATAAAGGAAAAAATGGTGTGAACCGCCTGCCAGTCCTCCTTGGTCATTCCCAGAAATTTCCACTCCACCCAGTGTGCCACTCGTCCGGGCGGAGCAAAATAAAGCACTATGCCTGTTAATATAATAACAATCGCGTAAAACAATGTCAAGAAACTTACAAAAGCCTTTTTGTTAAATCGTGCGGGTCGTCCCATCGTCTGTTCTCCTCTCTAAAAATCCAATTGCAAGCCCAAAGAGACCGATTGATTCTGGTACTGGTACCAGTAACTGTTGGAGGTGTTATCCGTCCACTGGTAATAAGCGCTTACGGTTAGTGCGAAATTCTGGCTCAGAGCCCACTTTTTACGTAAAGAGACCCAGATGGTTTTATATTCATCCTGTCGCAAGGTATTCTCATCAAAATTTTCCTCATCCAGATATATTCCCTGAGACAGGTAATTCTTCTCTTTCCAGTAGCCAGCCATTTTCAGGGAGACAAAGTAAGGGAATATTTTGGTTAATTCGACGCCCACCGTTTGGCCCTCGTACCCCATGGGATCGTCGAAAAGGCGCGATTCGTCCTGGTAACCGGGTACCAGACCGGCCAGAGACCGATCCTGATTGGAAAGCGATTTGCGAAAAGTGTACTGCAGGGCCACCCCGGTGAAACGGGTCAAAGACTGGGCCAGACGAGCCGTCAGCACCATTTGACTTACCGTGGTGGTTTCCAAAAACTGATTTCCGTAGTACCAGGAGGTGGTCACACCGCCCATTCCGGAAGTGTCGCGGCGTCCTCGCCCCCCACCATAGCCGTCCACAGAAGAGATTGAAGTTACAATGCCTTCATCAGTGGCAGCTTCTTCAACATATTCGTAAGGGTTCAAATAGGCTTTGAAATTGTAATTCACCGCCCCAATAAAAGTTGTCCGGGTCGGAAATGAATGATGATAGGTTAAATAGCCATTGAATTGAAAATTGTTCAGTTCCGACAGCTCGGGATAGGTGTTCAAGTAAAAATTTGCTCCCATTTGCAGGAGGGTATTATTGCGAAAGTTACGATGATTGAAACCGCCCGCAAATTGCAAATAATCGTAATAACTAAAATCAGAGCGGTTCAAGCGATTTTCCGCCTGCAAATACCAGCGGGTGGTGTCACCACCGCCCAGCGAGAGCTGCTGCCAGTAATAATTGTGTGAAGCATTATCCTGAAAATTCAAATAAGATCCGGTGTACTGAACCGAGAAGTTCGACCAGTCATGTTGCAGCTCCAGCGCAAACTGAGAAATGTAATCGGATGTCCCGTTGGGGAGTCGGAAAGGATTGCTGTTGTACTCCTGATCGGTACTCACCGAGTAATACCATTGAGACTTTCCACTGATCGTCAGGACTAGCATAATTAATGTTGACAGACAAACAGTTTGAAAAAATTTCCTTTTCATTATTTTCACCCCCTTTTAGAAAGAGCGGTGCTCCTCCCCTGCAGAAGGAGCACCGGATTTATGTGAATTACCGGCGAGCGCCAGCATTGGTATTACCTTTAGGACCGGTACCATCGCACACGCCCGTGCGATGATCCATACCGGTTCCCCGATTACCCCGCACTCCTTTTCCAAAAGCCCGCTGAGCGCCTGTACCGTCCATGGGACGAACGTAATCGGGATCCTGTCCGTTGGGAATGCCATCGCCATCCGAATCCAGCGCGTTGTCATTAATGCCGTCGCCATTCAAATCGACAAATCCCCTGCTGCCATGCCCTTTGCGCATTTTCGGACCGGTGTAATCGGGATCCAGACCGTTCGGAATTCCATCTCCATCGTCATCCGGGGCGTTGTCATTGTACCCATCTCCATTCTCGTCCACAAAATGGTAACCGTGCTGAATCTGACTTTTGTTTACCATCTTCGCCTGGTTTCGGTATTTCACCTGCACCTGCGATTTTACTTGAGTAGAATCCTGGGCCATTGCCAGAAATACAAAAGCCAACAACACCATTAGTATGATGAGAATCAAATTGTAACGTTTCATTTTTACACCTCCTTATTTTTTTTTGTCAGTCGCCCGACAATAATACAACTCCCGTGCCACTTTCTCGCATATTTTGCAACCTTTTGGTTTTCAATACATTACAAGTTGCTTTGATCTCACCAAATTGCAGCGCCTTCGACCATTTAGTCGAAACCAGCCAACCGTTCCGTCGAATTTCAATTTTCAGACACCGCTTCCCTATTGGAGACTTCCATTCCGCCAGACACTTTATTGGCGGCTCTGTTTTACAGGGGAAGGGGATTCCAAATCCTTGAAGAAAAGGCCCTTCAATCTGCGAAGGGCCTTTCCCCGGAGGAATTAACCAGAGGGTTCTACAAGATCCAGTGCCCGGAAATCCAGACATAAAAACCATCGCGGAAGGTCCAGTAACCCGGTACCCACACCGAACCGATCGGAGTCAGCTCCCAGTAACCTGGTACCCAGACCCACTCCATCAGCACCGGATCAAACATCCAGTAACCGGAAATCCAGACGGCCAGAGGGCTGGGCCGGGGCGGAATGACCTCCTTCAGCGGTGCCGGGGGCCGAAACCGTACCCGGGTCACCACCACCTTCTGGGTCCTATCGACCACACTTTCGCGAACCTTCGGCAGAGACCGAAATGCTTTTTGAGTATGAATTGTCCGCGTTTCTACCCTTACGGCTTTTGCCCTGTTCATTTTAGAGGGACCGTTTTTTGCCAGAATGGTGGGGGCGACGGCAAACACGGCCACCAGGAAAGTGATTATGAAAACCTGGCTGAGTCGCTTCATTTTTCCCCTCCTTCTGTTTTGGTTCTACACTGCTATTATTTTTGAATTCAAGCAGTGTGCCAGAAGAAAGGGTATTTGTCTATTCCCCTTATTAACAAGAGGTTAAAGACTTTAAAACAAGAGGGTGGGCATCTTTGCTTCGACCAGATGGTCGAACAATTCAGACAATTGCGACGATCCGAACGGAAATTGCCAGCGCAAATTCTTCCATTTCAGCGATTTTTTAACACTCAAGTTCCAGACGGGATTGGCCGTTTAAATTCGGGGGAATTCGGATCGTTAAAATCAGGCTCTTATTTGTCCCCAAAATTTTCAGGTAATTGCAACCATCTCACTTCCGCAGTCCCAATCGCTCCAGCCGGGAACGCAAATGTCTTTCGGTGATTCCCAATAAGCGTGCCGCCGCACTTTTATTGCCCTCGGTGCGGTTCAATGCTTCCAGAATCATCTCCCTTTCGAAGGCTTTCATCTTCTGCTCGTAACCTTCTTCCAGATGGTAGGGGTCGAGAATGGATTTCTCGGAAATGGCGTGCAGCTGGGTCGGTAAATCCCGGCTGGTAATGTAATCCCCGCGCGCCAGCACCACCGCCCGTTCAATAATGTTCTCCAATTCCCGCACATTGCCGGGAAAATCGTATTTCATCAACTGGTCCAGTGCCTCTCGGGTAATTCCTTTGATTTCTCGCTGATTTTCGGCGGCGTATTTCTGAATGAAATGGTCCACCAGCAAAGGAATATCCGTTTTGCGTTTTCGCAAGGGCGGAATGTGAATGGTGACCACATTCAAGCGGTAATACAGATCGTCGCGGAACTCCCCGTTTCGAATCATCTCTTCCAGATCGCGATGGGTGGCAGCAATGATCCGCACATCCACTTTAAGGGGTTTGTTTCCGCCGATGCGTTCAATCTCACCGAACTGAATGGCGCGCAGCAACTTCACCTGTACCGGCAGAGGGACATCGCCTACATCGTCGATGAACAGGGTACCGCCGTCAGCCTGTTCAAACCGTCCGATGCGCTGCTGAGTCGCGCCGGTAAACGCTCCTTTTTCGTGGCCGAACAGCTCGCTCTCAATCAGG
>JAJRXE010000129.1 GCA_024276455.1 Calditrichota bacterium | reverse complement strand
TTGCGGTCGGTTATTTCTACCACCGTTTTCACATTGGGGACATCGTTAAAACCAATTCGTCGGTCGTGCACGCCGAGGTTGGCAAAAGCCTGGCATTCTTCGATTTTTACGGAGGCGTGTCTTACGGTTGGACCACCGCCAACATCCAATACACCTATTCGGACCAGGGAATTACGGAAGACATTGACGTGACGTTGAAGGGAAAGAACAAATTTCAGATGACCGTGGGCGCGGGAATTAATGTGTTGGTTTTCCATCTCCACCTGGATTACAGTTTCGGGAGCCAACGAGTGGTGAGCACCGGGCTCTGGATTGGCCTGTAAACGGGCAAAAAAGATTTCACCTGCAGTTTTTAAATAAAGGACCAGATTATGAAGCGTTTTATTCTCGTCAGCCTGTTGATGATCCTGTTGTTTTCTAATGGGTGTGTCAAAAAGCGGGTTTTACTTCCCCTGCCATACACCTTCGATCAGCTGTTACCCATCGCCACCACTTCGGGCAGCTTCAACGAATTTCTGGTGCTGGATGCCAAGACCATTGCGGACGAGATTAACGACCTCCTCCGTGATCAGATGAAACTGAACAATATCATCATCGAGGGATTCGCCTACACCGTGGAGTTAACCAACAGCCCCTCCACCGTGCTTGATGCTTCCATCGAAGTGGGGAATTCGCTAACCGAGCCACCGACGACCCTGTTGCTTATCGACAATAAGGTGCTGGGCGATATTCTAAATGAACCTCAACGCAAAGATCTACAGCGGGACGGCATTAGTTTGATCCAATCCACCATGCAGGAAGTAATTTTTCAGCACGTGGAAAAGAATATCATTTTCCACCTCCAGGGCACCGTTAATCCGGTTCCCGCCGACGGACTAATCCTAAACCTTCGTCTTCAGCTCACCGTAAGTGCCATTGCGGAACAGTGTCAGGAAGTGTTCGACCTTTTCGGTTCCGACGACACGCGCTGTAATTAAGCGCCTTATTCCGCTTCGATAACCCACTCTTATTTCAGATCGGCGGATTCCTCTAATCCGTTTCCTCTTCTTTTACGGAAATGCCGTTTCAAATAGAAATACAAGGAGCGATTTTTAGGAAATTTCTCTCGCTTTTGGGCCTCGCGGGCAGACGACTTTTTCAGCAGGAGTTAGTATTTCAAATATTTATTCACTGAGATGTAACTACCCAGCAAGCCCAGCAGAGTGCCTAAAATTAGCAGAAAGGGGTACAGGTGGGGTGGCACCTGAATGCCGTGGTAAAAAACGTCCCGAATGAAACTCACAAAAAGCGCCAGAATTCCCACCGCCAACAAACTGCCCAGCAGGCCCTGAAGCATCCCTTCGATGATGTAAGGACTTTTGATGAAAAGGTTGGTTGCTCCGACCAGTTGCATGATTTCAATGATATTCATGCGGGAATGAATGGTGAGCCGAATGGTATTAAAAATCAAAATGGTGATCACCACCAGAATCAGAAAAGCAAAAATTAGCAGAATGGCGATTCCCAATCCGAGGTACTTGTGCAAAAACCGTACGATCTCTTTCTGGTACAGCACCTCCTGTACCCCGGGAAGCCGCCGGATGCGATTGGCCAGGTCTTCGATGCGTTCCGGGGCGGTGTATTTGGGGCGAAGCACCACCCGAAAGGAGGCCGGCAGCGGATTGCTCTTTAACACGCTGCTTAAATCCTGACCAAAAGTTTTCTGAAATTCTTGCAACGCCGCCTGACTGGAAATGTACTCCACCGCTTCCACTTCGGGATTCTGATGAATTTTCTTTTTCAACTTTTCCAGCTGATCCAGACCGAGGGAAGAGTCCAGGAACACTTCCAGGCGAATTTTCTTGTAAAAGCGGTTGAACACGTCCTGCAGATTGTACCCCACCAGGGTAAAACTTCCGAAAAGGGAAAGAGAGAGGCAAATGCTGACGATGGTAATTACCGCCGCCAGACGGGCGCGTTTTAACCCGACAATTCCTTCTTTCAGTAAAAAGAAAACGCTCATTATTCAATCACCTTCAGTTGTTGCACTTCGGCCGGAGAAAACTCCCGTCTGATTTCCCCGTTGTCCAGTAAAATGGTTCGGTGAGGAATCAGTTTAATCAGCTCGTAATTGTGGGTAGCCATGCATACCGCCGTACCGCTTCGATTAATATCTTCCAGCAGCTCCAGAATATCCCGGGAAGCTTCCGGATCCAGATTCCCGGTGGGTTCGTCCGCCAGGAGGATGAAAGGTTCATTTACCAGCGCCCGGGCAATGGCGACCCGCTGCTTCTCGCCGCCGGAAAGGGTGTGCGGCAGGTGGTACCGCTTATGATTCAAACCAACCTGGGTCAGTACGCTCAGCACCCGACTCTTAATTTCCCGGCGACTGGCACCAATCACCCGCAGGGCAAAAGCCACGTTCTCGTACACGTTGCGATCCGGAAGCAGTTTGAAGTCCTGAAACACCACCCCAACCTTACGTCGCAAATAGGGAATCTGCCGCCGTTTAATGGTTGCCGAACTGTAGTTCTCCACAATAATGTTCCCCTGACTGGGGTACAAATCCAGGTAAATTAAACGCAACAGGGTGGTCTTCCCGGCGCCGGTTTTACCAATCAGGTAAACAAATTCCCCCTTGTTAATCCGCAGGCTTACCTGATTTAAAATCAGGCGCTTATTCTCCTGCACGGAAACGTTGAATAGTTCAATCATGGCTGCTCTTCCTTAACACAAAATGAGCCCGATCGCTGGTTTCCTCGGCCTCGACAAAGGAAAACCCTTCGTAGATGGCCACAATGTCAAAAGCGGTTTTGCGACGGATTAAACGCTCCAGCTCCTTAAAGCGGTAAATCCGCTGGCGGTGTTTCTCAAAGAACACCCCGTCCGGGGTGTAGATGGTGAATTCGCTAACCTGACAGCGGGTTCCGGAGTCGAAGTACGAGTAACGCTGGTAAGACAGATCTTTGCGAAAGGTTTCCGCTTCGCGCCAGCGGTCTAACACTGTTTGACAATAATAGATGCTAACCACATCGAAGATGAATAATCCGCCCGGGGGCAACAATTGAAACACCCGCCGCAGCGCTTGCTCTACTTCCTGGAGGGAAAGCAGGTAGTTCAGGGTGTCGTACAGACAGGTAAAAACGGCGTATTTCCCGGCGGGGACCCGGGTTAGCTCGGGGAGCTGGTCGTTCCAGAAACGAGCAGAGGGATTTCGCTGTCGGGCGATGTGCAACATTTCTTCACTGGCGTCGCACCCGTCTGCCCGCAGCCCCAGCTTGCCCACTTCCCGAATAAATCGTCCGGTGCCACACCCAACATCGAGAATGCGCGGGGACGCCAGGCCTTCTTGCCGCAGAATTTTTTGCACATAGCGTGCCCAGCGCCGATAAGGCACATGGCTCATCATCCGGTCGTAAATCTGACTCAGGCTCTGGTACGGTAAAGCAACCTGTTGTTCTTCAATCTTCCCGGACATTTTCTCCCGCCAGTTTAAGCCCTTTGAACCAAACAAGCATGCTGCGCAAATCGGACACCCCAATATACAATGAAAAATTCTCGGGAAAAGTCACTTTTTTGGTTTTTACCCCGCTTTACCTTTCGAATTTGGGGCGGATATTCACCTTCGATTGGCGGCGGCAGCGGCTGTCCGTTTGCCATTTTCGGGGAGATTTCCCGAACCGGAAAATGCTTCAACCCGGGGAGAAATCTCCTCTCCCAAAGCAATAAACGAATTATTTGTTCCGCTCTTTTCCTGCCAGAAAATTAAAAATTGTCCACCACGGCACGGGCAAATTCGGACGTTTTCAGCGGTTTCACCCGCTCTTCCATCTGACGGACCAGGTCGAAGGTCATCCGCTTTTGTTGAATTGCTCTCTCCAGCGCTCTTTCAATCAAATCGGCCGCTTCGTTCCAGCGAAAGTATTGCAGCATCAAAACCCCGGAAAGAATCAGGGAAGAGGGATTGGCGGTGTCCTGTCCGGTGTATTTGGGAGCAGTACCGTGGGAGGCTTCGAAGATGGCCGGTCCGTCTCCCAAATTAGCCCCCGGCGCCATTCCCAGTCCGCCCACCTGGGCGGCGCAGGCATCGCTCAAATAGTCTCCGTTCAAATTCGGGGCGGCAATCACATCGTACTCCGCGGTGCGGGTCAAAAGCTGTTGCAGCATATTGTCCCCGATGCGGTCTTTTACCACTTTCTTCCC
>JAJRXE010000128.1 GCA_024276455.1 Calditrichota bacterium | reverse complement strand
TTCTATTTTCAGCAACAAAATAATCAATGCCCCACCCATGTAAAATACAATCATGAAGGGGACCAACACGCCGGTCACCCGACCAATGCTCTTAATGCCGCCAATGATGACCAGAGCGGTGGCTACCATGAGAATCACGCCGGTCAGGGTAAAGGGTACCCCAAAGGTGGCCTGAATGGCGTCCGCTACGGAATTGGATTGCACCATATTTCCAATGCCAAAAGCGGCGACCGAAGCAAAAATGGCAAATAAAACCCCCAACCATTTCCAGCCCAATCCTTTGGAGATGTAGTACATGGGACCACCGCTCATGGTACCGAAGCGGTCGGTCTCCCGAAACTTCACCGCCAGAACCGCCTCGGAATATTTGGTGGCCATGCCCACCAGTCCGGTAACCCACATCCAGAACAGGGCACCGGGACCACCGGCGGCAATAGCCGTTGCGACCCCGGCAATGTTGCCGGTCCCAACGGTGGCCGACAACGCCGTCATGAGTGCCTGAAAGTGGGTAATGTCTCCCGGATGATCGCCCTCTTCCTTGCGCTTAATCAGCGCCAGCCAGAGGGCATGCCAGAGTTTGCGGAACTGCAATCCTCGCAGCACTATGGTGAGCCACAATCCCGTCCCAACCAATAAAATCAACAGGGGCAATCCCCAGATGAAATCGCTCAAAGTATGAATCCACTGTTCAATCACCTTCGGCACTCCTCCATTATTTGATTTTTTTCAGCGGAACAAACAGCGAGGCAATCTGATCGGGTGGAACGGCTTCAATCCTGTTTTAAAAACCGCAGCACTTCCATTAACACTGCACCAGCTACCGCCCGATGCTCAAACCCGAAATTCGCGTACAGGTTTCCACCCATTCCTTCAAAAATCAGCGCCAATTCCTGATGGGGCTTTACAAACCGTCCACTGTGCAACATCCCCCAGATTTGCCCTTCGTAGGGGGAACGAATTTCAATCTCGTTGATGGTACCAATGGGTTCGTTGCGGTGAATCGCTTCCCCGATCTCCTTGTAGGTCACAAATACTCCTTCCAGAGGAGCGGGAATGGTGGCGAAATTTTTGCGGAAAAACTTTAAATCGTGGGTTGGCCGTTCCGGGGGGTCGGTTAACGCCACTTCGCCCATCAGATAATTCATGCGGGTTTCTACGGCCAGATGACAGTCTTCTCCCGGTCGATGGTGGGGCAAAAAACCGATGGTCAATCTGGCCCATTCCCGGGACACCGCGAAGGAAAAATGAGGTAGAGTTTTTATGAGCACACTGATTTCCAGTTCCGGAAACATTTCCAGGGTGTCCTGCGCATTCCACACCGGGATTTGACGGTCAAGAATCATGTTTCCGATGGCCTGGCGGTATTGTTCAGACAGGGTGGCCTGCGGAACCGCCTCGAGATGTTCGGGAGAAATTAGCTGAGCGGTGGCTTCGCCAATTTGTTTGTTTCCCAACAGCTGGGCCTCCGCAAAGCAAATCGGGCGGCGCAAATGCGACTCCACTCCATCCAGCGCTATTCCAACCGCTAAACCGTCTTGCCACAAATAGGCGGCAACGGCGGAACCCAATTCCCCACCTCCCAGAACCACTACCAGCGGATTTTCTTCCATCTCAAATGATCCTTTTGAATAGATTTTCCCGCAGATTGGCCAGGTAAACCGGTTTCAGGTTAAACTGGCTTAATTCCCGGGCAAACGAAATGCCCCGATTCTCCATTACCAGCTGTTCCCCGATGGATAAAATAATGACGTAGTGTTTACACTGCCGGAATAATTTCATTAAACCGCGCTGATCGTCGGTCAAATATCGAATAAAACTCTCCTGAGTCAGGATTCCGTCCACAAACAGGGAAGGAAAATCCTCTAACAACTCTTGAGGATGCCGGATCCGAACTTCCGAAATCTCGCTGTCCATTTGTTCGAGAGCAATGCAGTAAACCAGATTATCGATAAACTCCCAGTTTGCCAACTGCTCAATTTCCTCGCGAGTTAAAAGAGCGCTGGAGGTTCGTCCGGGAACGTCCACCAGTAAAAAATCTACCTGGTTAAAAGATTTTATTTTTTCAATCTCTTTTTCAGACAATCCTTTCACCTGATTGTCAGAGATTCCCTTTCCCAGGTAAATCACCGTCTGGTCTGTCAGCCTTCGGGAGAACTCTTTTTGCAAGGCTTCAAAATTCCGTTCGATCACAATGTGACCGGTACTGGGCAACAAGAGCTCCCGGGGATGGGTCACCACCACTCTTTTTCCCAGCCGGGCCAGCTCCTCGGCAACCCATTCAATCAAATATTGGCGATTCTGATCTCCCGCAAACGCCAGACACCTATCTTTCGGACTCACAAGCAGGTCTTCTATTAATCGCATTCTTTGCTCTCCCGTTCCGGAATAATTTTAAAACCAAACTCGTCGTATTCGAATTTTGTGGTCAACACAAACCGGATGTTTCGTCGGTTCATTAACAGTACATTGGCAAATTCAAAAACGGTAAATACGGATTTCGGATATTTGGCAAACAGTTTCAAGGCATCCCGGAAGGTGCGTCGCCCAATCCAGAGCACATGCAGGTAAGTGCCCAACCAGGCTTCCTCAATAATTTCGTAAAATCTTAATGCTTCCTGAGCACCTCTTTGAGCTTTCAGCTGGGCCACCACATTCCCGATGACCACATTGGTGGTGTAAAACCGATGATTCCCCTCCAGCAGTTCCTTGAAGGTTTTCTGCACGACCGGGTGTTCGGGATGGCTCGCCTCCAGCAAAGCCAGCCAACCGGTTTCGTCGATGAACACTTTCATGATTTTCCCATCCTACTCGTTTAATTTGAGCAATTTGTGAAGCGGATTCTCACTCACCAGCAACTCCAGTCGGCTCTTTTTAATTTTCCGCAAAGTCAGCTCCACTTTGTCGCCGTTTTTTAAATCCAGCTTCTCCAATACCTCAACGGGAATCTCAACTTTATTATTATCGACAATTTGCGAGATAAAGGTCGTAAATTTCATGATGGCCCCTTGCGTGTTTTCAGGTATTTACCTTTACAAAGAATCAAATATTTTCCGGTGAAAAAGTCAATCGGAATTTTGAAAATCGTACGGAAACAGGTTGCCCGGTTTAGGCGGACTCTCCGGTTTGTTTAAAATATTCCACTGTTCGCCGGATTCCTTCCTCTAACTTCACCTCCGGTTTCCAGCCCAATTCCCGGTGAATCAGACTCCAATCCAGAACGCTGCGACGCTGCTCGCCCGGTTTCGCCGGTCCATGAATTTCCTCTACCTCTTTCCCGGTGAAACGGACAATCAGCCGAAACAGTTCGTTGACGTTGGTCTCGATCCCGGTGCCCACGTTGTAAATCCGGTTGCTCTCCCCG
>JAJRXE010000127.1 GCA_024276455.1 Calditrichota bacterium | reverse complement strand
CATGTGGTGGATTTCGACGGGATGAATCTTTCCAGTGGGTTGTATTTCTACCGGATTGAGGCGGAAGGCTTTAATCAGGTGAAAAAGATGATGCTGATTAAATAAATTGCAGAAGGCAGAATCAACGAGGTAAGGTTCATTTCCGGTTGCAAAGGCCGGAAATGAACCTTTTTCTGTTTTGGCAAAACTACCGGGAAATGGTTGTTAAGTAATAAAATAGCTAAAAAATTATTCATTTTAGTCGAATAATGAAATAATAGCGAATTTTATTTTTGATTAGTCTTTTCGAAAAAAAGTGCTCAAACTGGTTTTATTTAAGGAAAGAGTTGAATTGATTTTGGTCATCAGACGAGTGAAATTAATATCGTATAATGGCTCTCAAATAAAGTGGGAAAGGAGTAACAATGGGGTTTAATAAAGATGCACTTCGCCTGGATGTGGAGAAAACGGTTAATGAACTGACCTCGCAATTAAAAGAGGATGTGTTTAAACGGATGAAAAAAAGAGGGGCGGTAGTGGGCATTAGTGGCGGTATCGATTCCTCGGTTGTGTTTGCTTTATGTGTGCGTGCCTTCGGTTCCCAAAGAGTGTTAGGCGTCATGATGCCCGAAAAGGATTCCAGTCCCGATTCCCTGAAATTGGCCCGGGAATTGGCCAAAACCTACGATGCACCTTATGTGGTGGAAGATATGACCGGGGCCCTTTGGGGATTTGGGTGTTACCATCGGCGCGATGAAGCCATTCGCAAGGTGTTCCCCGAATACGATAGCACCTACAAGGTCAAAATAGGATTACCTCAAAACCTGTTGGAAAAAGAAACGTTGAATGTCTTTAACGTAACCATAATCAGTCCGGAAGGGGAAGAAAAGACCGAACGATTGCCCATCCGGGAATACCTTCAGATTGTGGCCGCCTCTAATTTCAAACAGCGGAGTCGGATGTCGATGTTGTACTATCACGCTGAACGTTTAAATTACGCGGTGATTGGAACCGGGAATAAAAATGAACATGCCATGGGATTTTTTGTGAAGTACGGTGACGGCGGTGCGGATGTGAAACCGATTGCCCATCTGTTCAAAACTCAGGTTTACCAGCTGGCAGAGTATCTGGGCGTACCGGAGGAAATCCAGAAACGTACTCCTACAACGGACACTTACAGTGCCGAACAGACTCAGGAAGAATTCTTCTTCCGCCTTCCCTTTCATATTCTGGATACAATTTGGTACGGTTGGGAAAAAGGGTATTCGGTGGACGAAATTGCTGCCGGATTGGAACTGAAACCCGAGCAGGTGCAGCGGGTAATCAACGATATTAAACGGAAAATTGCCGCCACAGAATATTTGCGAATGAATCCGATTGAATATGAAACGGAGTAGCTGGTAAAAAACCGGAAAAGGTCTTTGCAAGATGTTGGGACAAACTTGAAATCCATGGTAGTGCAAATTGGTTGAATTACCGATCCATCCAGCTCGAGAGATTTATATGGGTTGGGTGGATTTTTTATATCCGGTGGTTTCGGAAAGTGGTGGCGGTTAAACAACGAGCCGTGAAAACCGGTAAAAAATTTGTTCAGGCTCTTTTGATTTACATCAGATAAATCTATTAAATATTTGAAATTATATACCGATTTATGTAATTAACCTGGCGGAGCTATATCTGATCATGGCCAAGATTTTATTAACCGGAGCTACTGGATTTGTTGGCAGAAATTTACTGCAGGGAATGGTTCAAAATGGGGATCAGGTGATTGCTCCGGTTAGACGCAATCTGGAAAATGACGAAATATTCGCTGCCGAGAAGGTGCGACGGGTAGAGGGCGCTTTCTTTGATTCCGAGGTGCTCAAAGAATGTCAGATGTTTCACCCGGAGGTGATTGTTCATTCCGCAGCGATTCGTGGTGAGGGTAAAGGGAACTGGGAGGATTACCGTCAGGTGAATGTAGAAGGTACCCAACGGTTGGTTGAGTTCGCTCTCCAAAATAAGGTACAATTGTTTATTTACCTGAGCAGTGTGGGGGTTTTTGGAACAATTCCCCGGGAAGTTCCCGCTAAGGTGTCCACGCCGGTATTCCCGGACGGATTTTACCATCGTTCCAAATGGGAAGGGGAGCAGATTGTTGCCCAAAATCTGACGGGGAAAATTCCCTACCTGATTTTGCGGCCAACCATAATTTACGGGAAGGGAGACAACGGATTTCTTCCCCGACTGATTGGAATGGTACGGAAACGGATCTTCCCGCTTTCCCGCAAACCCATTCAAATACACCTGGTGAACATTCGTTTCTTGGTGGATCTGGTGGTTCATTTTATCCGGGAAGTGGAAGTCCGGTCGGGAGTGTGGATTGTGGCGGATCGTTCGCCGGTAAGGTTGGATCAGTTGGTTAATCTGATTCATCGTCATTACCACGGAACGCCTTACCCTTTCTGGTTGCGATTGCCGTCGCTGGTTTTTCGCACCGGCGAGTCGATTTTTCATTTGCTTGGAATGGGCGGCTTGGAAATTAGCCTGAAACTCATTTCCCATTCCTGGTATTACGATGTCCAACCGTTGCAACAGTTGGATCTGGTGCCGCTTACCGAAACATTAAGCGGAGTGCAGACGCTTTTGAAGGAGTTGGAACAGTGACCCCGATAAAAAGAATGAATACCTTCTTGCCAATTTTGGACACCTGGGAGTCCTACTTTCACCGTCCGGATGAAGGCCTGGGGACGATTTATGAGCGTTTCATCCTCCATCGCCTGTTCCAAAAAATTGCGGCGAGTGATTCGATTGCGAATGTTTTGGAAGTCCCCAGCTTTGGAATGACGGGAATTTCGGGAATAAACAGCGTCTGGTGGGCAAAGTCGGGCAGACGGATAACCATGCTCGATTGGAACGAGAGCCGCATCCGTTACATCCGGAAGACCTGGGCTCGCTTAAATTTCCCGGTACAGATTGTGTTCTGGAAGAGCGGCATAGCGCTGCCGTTCAAAGACGAATCGTTTG
>JAJRXE010000126.1 GCA_024276455.1 Calditrichota bacterium | reverse complement strand
TAACCATCTTTTTCTTTAAGCGGATTTCCAGAACACCTTGACTGTACCGCGCCTGAATCGCATTCGCATCCACCTCGTCGGTTAACTGAAATGCCCGTTCGTAAACCGCTTCCGGAATTTCTTTCAACACGACCGTTCCCTCACCCGGGAACGCTTTCTTTTTCCCTCGCAAATTTAACACTCCATCTTCCACCCACACTCTTAAATCTTTCCGATCCACACCCGGCAGATCCACCAGAACAACAATTTCATTTTCTTTCTCCACCACATCCACTTCCGGAATCAAACGAGGGGTTTCTTCCGTCGAAGTAGCCGTCATCTCTTCCTCCGGAAAAATTTCCCGTACATAATATGCCATCATGTCCTTGCTTCTCCTTTTTATTCAATGTTTATTTGAATCTCTTTTTCCTGCGCTTCCACTTTTTTCGGAATATTCACTAACAAGATACCATCCCGATATTCCGCCGAAATTTTACCTACATCCGCACCCTCGGGAAGTTCCACCGACCGTTTGAATTTTCCGCGAAAAATCTCTTTTCGCACCCAGAAAACTTTATCTCCCAAATTCGGTTCCTTTCGTTCCCCGCTAACCACCAACTGCCCATCGTGAACAGACAATTTTACGTCTTCTTTCTTCACCCCCGGAATTTCGAACATCAGAAGATAGCGATCTTTTTCCTCGACCAGATCGTAAGGAATTTGCACCGCCACATCCGCCTGTTGAGCTTCCTGGGCAAACAGTTCATTAAACAATTCGTTCAACCGGCCCCGTAAATGGCGCATTTCTCTCACATCGTCGAACATAAACCTGGGAAAATTATAATACATCATTTTTATCCTCCTTTTGTCAACTTCACCCCTCATAATACAAGAATAATGCCAATTATCTTGAAAATCTTCAACTCTTTGTTTATTAACTACTTACAAAAGATGGCATTTTTTTATGATTTTACTCCCGAAATACCCGCTTTGTCAGGCGGGAAGATTATTCTGACAGAGTGACATTTTTTCCGGCAGGTTTGTCTGCCCGGGGTTTTCTGAACGCCCATTCCGCTGCAAACTCGGGTGATTAAATAAATTGAGGGAATAATTACGGAAGGAAATATGCCCAGCGCATACCAGGTGCTCTGGCCGGAAACAAATTCGCCCCCGGCACCTCGAGAGAGATTACCGGGGGCGACTAAATTTGGGAATTTCTTACAAAACCGATTTGAAAATTTGATTATTGTTTATTACCGCCACCGGCTTGCCGGTCAATTTCCAACCCAGAAATGGCGAATTAGCGCTTTTAGAAAGGAATTTTTCTGCTTTCACCGTCCAGGTGGCCTCCGGACTAAAAATGGTCAGGTTGGCCAAAGCACCTTGCTTCACCACCGGGATTGGCAGGTTCAGTATTCGGTAGGGATTTACGGCGAACAAACGTACTATCTGGTTCCAATCAAAGCGCTGTTTTTTTACCAACTCCGTTCCAGCCAATCCCAGGGCGGTTTCCAGTCCCACCACTCCGAAGGGGGCGTAAATATACTCCATTACTTTCTCTTCGTAAGAATGGGGAGCATGGTCGGTGGCGATGGCGTCGATGGTGCCATCCCGCAAGCCTTCGATTACAGCCAGACGATCCTCCTCGGAGCGCAAGGGGGGATTCATTTTGGTGTTGGTATTGTAGCCCAGCACGGCTTCTTCGTTTAAGGTAAAATGATGAGGGGTGGCTTCTGCCGTTACCTGAATGCCCCGGGCTTTGGCTTCCCGCACCAATTCCACCCCTTTGCGGGTGGACAAATGGGCCACATGAAAGCGTCCGCCCGTATAATCGGCCAACATAATGTCGCGCGAGATCATAATTTCTTCCGCCACCGCAGGCATGCCGTGTAATCCCAGGGAAGTGGAAATAAATCCTTCGTGCATGTCGCCACCAGCTGTCATGGTCATGTCTTCTTCATGCCCAATCACCGGCACGTTGACCATTTTACTGTACTCCAATGCCCGACGCATTAATTCGGCGCTCATCACCGGGCTTCCATCATCCGAAATTGCCACCGCGCCCTGCTCCACCAGTTCCAGAATCTCGCTCAGTTCTTTCCCCTCCCGATTTTTACTGATGCAGGCGATGGGATGAACATTTACCAACGCCCCCTTTGAACGATCCTTAATGTACTGGATCATTTCCTGACTGTCGATGGGCGGATTGGTATTGGGCATGCAACACACCCCCGTAAAACCACCATTCGCTGCCGCCAAACTGCCGGTTGCAATGGTTTCTTTTCCCTCGCTTCCGGGCTCCCGCAAATGCACGTGCATATCCAACCAGCCGGGACTCACAATTTTCCCCCGGCAATCCAGCACATCCCCGTTAAATCCGTCCTCCCTCACCTGACCAACTTCAACAATTCGACCGTGCTCAATAACCACATCCAGAGTCTCATCAATGTTCTCTTCTACATCAATCACCCGTCCTCCTTTTAAAAGGAGCCTTTCGGGAAGGGGATCGAACCCCTTGCGACTAACGATCACATCTTTAGTTAATCTCACTTCGACCTCCTGCCAATAAATACAAGACTGCCATACGAACAGCGACTCCATTGGTAACCTGTTCCAGGATTACCGAATGGTCGCTATCTGCCACGTTACTGGAAATTTCCACACCCCGGTTCATTGGTCCGGGATGCATGATGAGCAAGCGCCGGGTGGCTTTTTCCAGGCGCTCCCGGGTAATGCCAAAATAATTGTGATACTCCCGCAGCGATGGGAACAGCCCTTTGCGCTGGCGTTCCAACTGCAACCGCAGGATGTTTAGCACATCCGCCTGGGGAATCACCTCGTCGATGTTGTGGTACACTTCCACTCCCAGGCGTTCGATGTAACGGGGAATCAGGGTGGACGGACCGCAAACCAGCACCCGGGCTCCCATCTTTTTCAAACCGTAAATATTCGACATGGCCACCCGGGAATGGGATATGTCGCCTACCAGTGCCACGGTAATCCCTTCCAGCTTCCCAAGCTTTTCGCGAATGGTAAACATGTCCAGCAACGCCTGGGTTGGATGTTCGTGTCCGCCGTCTCCGGCATTAATGATGTTGGCATCAAGCACCCGCGCCAGCAGATGCGGAGTACCCGGAGAACTGTGCCGCACCACCACCATATCGATTTTCATGGCAGCAATGTTCTTCACCGTGTCCACCAGGATTTCACCTTTCTTTACCGAGCTGGTTGAGGCGCTGAAGTTGACAATATCCGCCGAGAGGCGCTTCTCGGCCAGTTCGAAAGAAATTCGGGTGCGGGTGGAAGGCTCGTAAAACAAATTGACCACCGTCTTTCCCTGCAGGGTCGGAAGGCGCTTAATCGGGCGGTCTAACACTTCCCGGAAAGATTTCGCCGTATCCAGCACGGTAAGAATATCCTCGCGGGAAATTTCCGATAAACCGATCAAATGTTTGCTACTGTAAACCATCGATTTCGTCCTCTCTATTTAAACTTCGTCTTCTGGTATTTCTACCAGAAGTACCCGGTCTGTTCCATCCACTTCGCTTAATTGGACCCGGACCTCTTCGCCCAGCGAAGTTGGGATATTTTTTCCCACAAAGTCCGGCCGGATGGGCAATTCCCGATGCCCGCGGTCCACCAGGACTGCCAGATAAATCCGCGCCGGCCGCCCAAAGTCCATCAAGGCATCCAGAGCCGCCCGAACGGTACGGCCGGTGTAAAGAACATCGTCCACCAGCACAATATTTTTCCCATCGATTCCGAACGGAATATTGGTAACCTCCACGGAAGGCTGCTTCAGGCGGGTGCGGAAATCGTCCCGGTAAAGAGTAATGTCCAGGAAACCGGTAGGGACTTTAGCCTTTTCGATCTCCTGGATCTTAGCGGAAATGCGCTGAGCCAGGTAAGCGCCGCGGGTGTGAATACCGATAATCACCAGATTGTCCACACCACGATTTTTCTCCAGAATCTCATGAGCCAACCGGGTCACAATCCGCTGAATATCCTTTTGATTTAAAATTTCGGCTTTAATCTTTGCATCCATTGAATTCTCCTTTTCGGAAGAGCCATAAAAAAAGCCTCCAATCCCACGGACTGGAGGCTCATCGTAATTCTACTATATTTCGATCTTTTCTCATCTGCTTTGCCCTTTACTACCTCGCCGGGTAGTATTAAAGGTTCGCTAATGCTTTCCTGCCCCTAAAACCGGGACAGTACTTTGAACTTGGTGGGCGGTACAGGATTTGAACCTGTGACCTCTGCGATGTGAGCGCAGCGCTCTAGCCAACTGAGCTAACCGCCCTTCTTTTTAAAAATTCAATTTAAAAGACCATTCCAAAACTTTTCAGCGTGGGCGGTATCCCGATTGATCGGGATGACCTCTGCGATACGAACTCAGCTTTCGAATCAACTGAGCTAACCGCCCAAACCGCCGCAAATTTATATAATGATCTTCAAAAAAACAAGCGGAAATTCCAATTCCTACCAAAAAGACAGGGAGAACGATCTGACTCGCTCTCCCCGTCTTTTGAGATAAACTTTTATTCCTTCTTTACATCCGAGCCAGGTAATCTTTGGCCCGACCAATCAGTTCGGAATCTGGATAATTATCGACCAGTTGTTGGAATTCTTGCCGCGCTCTTTGCTTATTCCCCAGCATGTAGTAACACTGACCAATCTTAAACTGGGCGTAATCATTTTTATTGGAATTGCGGAAAGTAAAGACCTTCTCAAAAGCCATGATGGCTTTTTGGTACTTCCCCATGGCGTAATAACATTCCCCGATCCAGTACTGAGCATTATCCGCCAAGGGATGATTCAAATCCGTTGCCAGCAACTGTTCAAACACCTGGATGGCTTCATCGTAACGTTTTTGATGAAACAGCTCCAAACCTCTCTGGTAGGTTCGCTTGTATTCACTGGCGGCCACCGGTTGCATTCCCTGGGAAGTTGTGGGGTAGAACGAAGGTTGAGCGGTGGAAGAAGCGCTCTGCTTTTTGGCTAACTGCTCTTCCTTTAACATCAGCTGGGCTTTTAAATCGGCAATCTGCATATCCTTTTTCTTCAGTTCCTTCTTTAACTCTTCCACCTGTTTCTGGAGTTTCAAGAGTCGTTTATCTTCCACTGTTGCCTGACCGGGTTCGCCTTCCGCTTTTTTCTTCCCCTCATCCACTTCCAACAAAGTAATTAAATCGTCATTTTTCTTTTCGGATTTTTCCCCCTTTTTCTCATCCTCGCGCGAAATTCCCAACAGCCGTTCGATCTCATCATAATCCGAAGAGCTTTCTCCCTCTTGAGCGGTTTCGGTGCTTTTAACGGTTTTCTTGCCCCCGGCACAACCATTCCAGGAAACCAGGCCGAGAATCAACAACAATAAAATGAGAAAGTTTATTGATTTAAACATTAAAGACCTCCCGTTAAAATTTTATTTAATTTAGGAATTAAATTCAATGTAGTCAAGAATTTATTGGTGATTTTACCCCGACTTCCCGGAAATCTTGTAGCGATAAACCAGAATAATTGCCCCGGCCATAATCATAACCAGGCTAATAATCTGGTTAAAATCCAGCCCATTAAAAATAAACATCTGCGATTCGTAATAGCGAAAAAAATCTACCGTAAACCGGGAAATCCCGTAAAGGATTAAAAAGATGCTCATGAGCGCCCCGTCGGGAAGTTTTCGCCGTTCTAACCAGAGTAAGATCAAAAAAATGGCCAGGCCGTAAAAAGAGGAATAGAGCTGGGTCGGATGAAGCGGCACCGGGCCCATGATGGCTCCGGCCGGACTGTATTCCGGAAATTTCACCGCCCAAGGAAGATGGCACTCTTTACCAAAACAACAGCCATTCAGGAAGCAGCCAATCCGGGTTAAGAACACTCCCAGGGCAATAGCCGGCGCCACACTGTCGGCCACTTTCCAGTAATCCAGTTTCCGGTAAAGAATGTAGAAGGACGCAGCGGCAAATGCGGCAATAAATCCTCCCAACAGGATGAGCCCACCCAGCCCCAGTACCCCGTTTTCCTGCACAGGCCAGAAAGTGTAAATCCAGCGCCCGCGAAATTCGTTAAGATGAAAAACCACGTACAACAAACGGGCACCCACAATGGAACTGAGGATAATGATAAATCCGATATTCACGATTTCATCGGACTTAATGCCCCGTTTTTCGGCGTTCCGGGCTGCCAGGTAAATTCCCAGAATAAAAGACAGCGCCAACATTACGCCGTAACTGTGAACGGAAAATGGTCCAATGCGAAACAATTCCGGATGCATAGGCGCCCTTTCTTAATATTCGTAACGGTTGCGATAAAAATTCAATAACAGACCAATCATCATCAGATTGGTAATTAACGCTGAACCCCCGTAACTTAAAAATGGCAAGGGAATCCCGGTAACCGGCAAAAGGCCCACCGTCATGCCAATGTTAATAATAATCTGAAAAGCAAATACGGTAACAATACCGATGGCCACAATACCATTAAAACGGTTTTTTACCATGGCGGCAATTTGAATACCTCTGATCAGCAAAATAAAAAAGAGCAATAGCCCCAGGGTAACGCCGATGAGACCGAATTCTTCACCAATCACGGCGAAAATAAAATCGGTATGCTGTTCCGGTAAAAAACGCAACTGGGTTTGCGACCCCTGCATAAATCCCTTACCGAACAACCCCCCGGATCCGATGGCCACCTTGGATTGAATAATCTGGTAACCCGCTCCCCGGGGATCGGTTTCCGGGCGGAGAAAAATTTTGATCCGATTCTGTTGGTAGGGCTTCAACTGATTCCAGAGAACCGGGGTAATCATCCCCATTAACACATTGCCCAAGAAATTAACCACAATGACCCGCAAAGAACGATTGGTGACCACAAGATAAACGATGAGAAGCACCATGAGAATGAGGAAAGCGTAGAAGTGGAAAGAAGCGAAGAGCACCAGCACCGGAAAAACAATAAGGACCAGATTGCTTCCTCTTAGTCCGGCCCAGTAAAACATGGGCAGGGTTAGCGCTACAAAGACCAACGAGGTACCCAGATCCGGTTGCCGCACAATCAGGAGAAACGGCACAAAGGGAATGAGCGCGGCAATTAAAAAATGGGGCAGATTGTTCAGATCGATTTTTTCGCTGGAGATGTACTTCGCCAGAGCCAGAATAGTGGTTAGCTTGGCAAACTCGGAAGGTTGTATCTTAAAAGGTCCCAACCGAATCCAGCGCTCGGCTCCCATTCCCGTTAAACCAAACAGAAGCACCAGAACCAGTAAAAAAAGTCCCAGGCCGTAAAGGGGGTAAGCGAAATCGAAAAACCAGCGATGAGGCATGAAATACACCACCGCCATGGCAACAAGTCCCAGAAATACCCAGACCAGCTGCTTCAGGAAATAATTGGTGGTTTCGCCGCTGACCATGGCGGTGTGCGAAGAGGAATAAAGCGCCACCAATCCCATGGCGATCAGACCAGCTACCGTAACGAGAAGCACCAGATCAATTTTTTTGTAGAGTTCCATCACAACGCTACGAAGCTCCTTTTTTGCTTTAACCGGCACTCGGTGAATCGCGATTCTGCCGGTTTACTCCGGACGATTGGCTCCGCTGGCTGCCAGGGAGTCTTCTCTGGCCCGCCGGAGGCTGTCTCTTTTTGCCGCCAAAGCCCTCATGCGCCGTTCCTTCTCGTAACTAAACTTCCCGTGATAGTAAAAATAGCGGCGCAGATACTTCCCGGCCAGCGGAGCGGCCGCTCCGCCCCCCGACCCACCATTTTCAATTAACACGCAGATTGCAATCTCAGGCTGTTCGTAAGGAGCGAAGCCAACAAACCAGGCATGTGGCTCGCCGTGAGGATTCTGGGCGGTTCCGGTTTTTCCCGCCACCGAAATTCCCCAAATACCCGCCGCCCATCCGGTTCCGCCGTGCACGACTTCGTACATCCCTCGCCGAACAATTTCAAATGTCGAGGAATCGATTCCCTGAATGCGACGTTTTTTCCAGGGCAATACGCGGACTTCATCGGTAACCGGATCGCGCAATTTTAATCCCAGGTGCAACTGCGGCAAACGTCCCCGATTCGCAATGATGGTAACCATCTGGGATACCTGCAACGGTGTGACCAACAACTCTCCCTGACCAATGGCCAGGTTAGCCAGAATTCCCCGTGGCCAGCGGTCTTTTCCGTAAATTTTGTCGTAGTACTTCCGATCCGGAACGAGCCCGGGATTTTCGTTGGTGAGCTCCACTCCCGTGCGGGAACCAAAACCGAACAAGCGGGCATATTTACTAAACACATCTATTCCAATGAGCAATCCCAATTTAGCAAAATACACATTGCAGGAATTTTTAATGGCACCCTGCAGATCCAGGGTACCGTGACCGGCCGCATTCCAGCACCGAATGGTGCGGCGCCCCACTTTAAGGTACCCGGGGCAATGTACTTTCCAGCTGGGCGTAATAATCTTTTCATTCAGAGCCGCCACGGCGGTCACCAGCTTAAACACCGAACCGGGCGGATACCCGCTCTGGTACGAGCGGTCGTACAAGGGGTGGTTTGGATCGTTCAACAAACTTTGCCAGATTTTCGGATCGATCACCCCGGTAAACCAATCCAGGTTGTAATCCGGTTTGGAAATGAGCGTCAGAATTTCGCCGCTGCGCGGATCCACGGCCACAATTGCCCCCCGTTTGCCCTGCAACAGCGTATCGGCATATAGTTGCAGCCGCAAATCAATGGTCAGGAAGAGATCTTTTCCCGGATAGGGAGCCCGGCTGTGCTTATTGGAGACCTCGGCGACGGTACGGCCGTAGGCATCAACTTTCACGTAACGGAACCCCTTTTCGCCCCGCAAAACGGAATCGTAGTAACGTTCGAGGGCTTTTTTGCCCACAATGTCGCCTTCTTCCAGCTCCGGGAAAAGGCTGAGTTCATTCTGGTCGATTTCGCCCAGGGTTCCCAGCAAATGAGCCAGTCCGGAAGGAAACACATAGTGGCGCTTGGGCTCGATTTTCCATTCGACCCCGGGTAAGTCCATTACGTTCTCCTGGATCCAGGTCAACAATTCCAGCTTCACATCGCGAATCACTTTGACCGGCTGGAAACGGTTTGCCCGACGCAATTTTTCCCGAATTTTGTCCTCCGGAATGCCGCCCATTTCGGCAATCTTGCGAATGGTTTCGGCGGTGGTTTGTTCCGGCACCAGGTAAATGGAGAACGCCGGTCGATTGTCCACGATCAGCCGCCCTTCCCGATCGTAAATGTTGCCGCGAACCGGGATTTGAGTCACCACCCGAATGCTGTTGCGCAAACTCTTTTCGGAGTAATGACGGGATTGCGAAACCTGCAAACGGAAGAATCCGAAATACAAAATCGCAAACAGGACCGTAATCGTCGCCACGAAGACGGTTTTCTTCGTCTGAAGATTAACGCTTTGCCCGTTATTCATATTGCCAGATCTCAAAAAGATAAAACACAAAGAACCCAATAATCAAAGTGTACACCAGATTCGGGATGGTGTAGAGTAAAAACAAAGACTGCAGGGAATAATTTTCCCCCAGAGTATTGAAGAAAAAGTAGATCAGATCGTGTGCAAAGCCACAGCCGAACAGGAGCAACAGGAACTGGCTGCGGTCCACCACTTTACCCTG
>JAJRXE010000125.1 GCA_024276455.1 Calditrichota bacterium | reverse complement strand
TTTAAGCCGCAACACCACAAAACACCTGGCCGTGATCTTGAAAAATACCCAAATGCATTTCTCGGTTTCCAAATCCGCCGCAGATGTGTATATTCCAGCGGGTTCTGAAACCGAGGGATTCCGAATGAAACACATGACATTTTTCCTTCTCCTTTTGCTGGCACTATTGTTACCGTTTTCCACTTACTCGAACCACCCCACAAACCGGGCTGAGGGACGCATCCAGAGCTGGAACCAGGCGGAGATTCGTTTTCCGGTCCCGCCCGCTGAGGCAACGCTCACCGACTGGAAAATCATTCCCCACCTGCCGATTAAAAACATCTTCTTCCAGGAAGGCAAATTACAGATTGTCACCGGGGAAGCCTTCGATCTCCGAACCCATTACTACCTGATTTCTCCCCGCGGCGAACGCATCTTCCTTCGCCCGGACGGGGTACTGGACTCCCTCTATTCCCCCAAACCGCTGGGGTACCACATCGAGGAGAACACGATTGTCTTCCGGGTTTTTGCGCCCCGGGCCCACTGGGTACGCCTGGTGCTTTATTCCGATTACCGGGACACCCGGGGCAAGGAATTTCCCATGCTCAGAGATGAGCAGGGAGTATGGGAATACCGGGGAACGGCAAAATGGGTCGGTCAATACTACGGTTACCGTGTCTGGGGACCGCAGGGGGAGGGCGAAATGTTCGACTCCACCGTGGTGGTGGCCGATCCTTACAGTCCCGCGGTGGTTACCCGCAACCATTTTCTTCACCCGGCTAAAACCATCATTCTCCCGCCGGACGATTTCGATTGGGAAAACAACACCTGGCTAACCCTGCAACCGGACGAGCTGATTATTTACGAAATGCACGTCCGCGACCTGACGGCCGACTCCTCTTCCGGATTACCGGCACAGGACCGGGGTACCTACCTGGGGTTAATCAGCAAGGATCAGCGGGGCGGACTTCCTTACCTTCGCAGTCTGGGAGTGAATGCAGTGGAATTGCTTCCCAGTCAGGAGTTTGCCAACATCGAGCCGCCTTACCGCGACCCCACCGCTCCGGTGTTCAATACCTGGAATCCCTACGCCCGCAACCACTGGGGGTACATGACCAGCTACTTCTTTGCCCCGGAATCTTACTATGCCAGCGGCGGCACCATGGAACCGGGCGCCTACAACGGCATTTACGGGCAGCAGGTACGGGAATTCAAGCAGATGGTAAAAGCCTTTCACCGCAATGGCATTGCCGTGATCATGGATGTGGTGTACAACCATGTTTCCCAGTACGATCTGAATCCCTTGAAATACCTTGACAAGTTTTACTACTTTCGCTTGAATCCGGACGGCAGGTTCTCCTCGGTGAGCGGCTGTGGGAACGACCTGAAGACCGAGCGTCCCATGGCGCGCCGCCTGATTCTGGACAGCGTGCGTCACTGGATGGAGCATTACCACGTGGACGGATTCCGGTTCGACCTGGCAAAAATGATCGACTGGGAAACCTGCGACGCGATCATTCAGATGGCGCGGGAGATCAATCCTCACGCCATCATCATTGCCGAGCCGTGGGGAGGCGGGTACGATCCGGCGGGATTCTCCGAGCACGGCTGGGCTTCCTGGAACGACCAGTTCCGCAACGGGGTGAAAGGACGGGATCCGCTGGAAGACCAGGGATTCATTTTCGGGCAGTGGCAGGATGCCAACAATCGCGAGTCTCTGAAACGATTTGCCATGGGCTCGCTGCGGGAATACGGCGGCCAGTATCTGGACGTTTCCCACAGCATTAATTATCTGGCTTCGCACGACGATTACACCCTGGGCGATTTCATCCGGCTGGGATTAGGAAAGCTCACCCCGTTAACCCGGATCACCAATCCGGAGGAAAATGCCCGGCTGACTCCGGAAGAGCTCCGTTTGCACCGTCTGGCCGCCCTGTTCCTGTTTACCTCCCGGGGCAACATCATGCTGGCGGAGGGGCAGGAATTTGCCCGCAGCAAGGTAATTTTTCGCAGCGCTGCGCCGGACACCAACTGGGGACGGCTGGACCACAACAGTTACGAGAAGGACAACCCCACCAACTGGTTAAATTTTCGGCAGGCGGAAATAAACCGGGAGTTGGTGGACTATTACCGGGGACTGATTGCACTGCGCCGGAACCATCCCGCTTTCCAGAAAGCCACCGCCGCTCAGATCCGTTTTTTAGACACGCCGGATTCCCTCTTCCTCGCCTACCGGATTGAAACCCCGGAACACGACTACCTGGTGCTGCTGAACGGCAATCGCCAGCAGCGTCAGTTTTTGGAATTACCACCGGGTACCTGGGCTGTGTTAGCGGATGCCCGGCAAGCCTCCGACCACCCTCTGCGGATTCTTGAAAAGGACAGGATTCACCTTCCTCCCAGTACCGGGATGATTCTCCTAAAAAATAACCGGAAATCCTTTCGGAAACCCTGAAAAGGGCGGAATTTAAAAAGGTTGTTCAAGTAGCCACCCCCGCCCCACCTGACCGTCGGTTGGAGCAAAGCGCCCCACCGTCTTTAGTGGCAGGCCCATCCGGACAGAATCATCGGGACAGGAATTACACAAATTGTCCATCCAGATAAATCTGGAGGTTAATGAATGCGAAATTGACAACTTAACTTATTCATTATTACCCGTTTCAACGGTTTTTCTAAATACTTTCATTACTCTGAAATAGCACAACCGGTACAATAATAATTTCAGTTAATTTTGGCGATTACATTTTTGATTTTTAAAAAAGACGAATTTTACTGTTTTTTCGTGCAATCGGTGAAATCAGTGGTTTTTTAAGGAAAAACCTCGTTTTCTATTATTGGCCGCGGGGTCGAGGCGGGTTCCGGAATCGGAAGGAATGTTCCTGCCCCTGGAGAATTCCAGAATCCTCCTTTCAATGCGCCCCACCCGGAGTGGCCCGCGCTCCTTTTTTACCCTCCAGCACATTGTTGAAAAAACGCTGGGTCGGGTACGCGAAATCAATGTCATCGTGTTGGGCAAAGGTTTCCAGCACATCCTCCCAGATGGCGTGTTCACTCCCTCGCCGCTTTCGCGGATCAATCAGATACCGAAGGGTCAACAAAACGCCGCTGTCCTTCACGCTTACGTAAACGGTGGGGGTCAGCGCAGAGTAGAAGATCATGTACCGTTTGCTGGCCTCGCGTATTCGCTTTTCCGCCTGGTGACTCAACTGGGTGGCGTGCGATCCGCCAATGGCTTGCAGTAGTTCTTTCGCTTTTTTCCAGTTGCTTTCGAAGGTAATGAGCACCGCTATTTCGTTCCAGATAAAATCGAATCCCCGGGAATAATTGGCAATGGTTTCGGAAATAATCAGGCTATTCGGCAAATGAATCACCCGCCCGGTGCTCTGTTCCGCATCCACCCAATTGCCAATCTCCATTAAAGTAAACTTAAAGAGCCGAATGTCAATCACGTCTCCCTTCATATTGCCTACCTGGATTCGATCTCCCACGGAAAAAGGACGCCGCCACAGGACAAAGGCCCAACCCGCCATGCTTTTCACCAGGTCCTGGAGGGCTATGGCCAGACCCGCTGTAATCAAACCTAACAGGGTTGCTAAAGACTGAATCCCGGCAAACCAGACCCTGACAACCATTAAGAGTCCTAAAAACACGGCCGCATAGGCGGTGAATTTTTGCCAGCGGTAGCGGGTCTGGACATCTTCCGTTTTGCGCCAGACAAATTGCAAAACCACCCACCGGGCAATCCAGAGCAGTAAAACAATAATTAATGAACTGAAAATGCGGGTCTGGACATTGGGATTCAAACCGACCCAGTCCTGAACAATGGTTTCAATTTTGCCCATAATTTTTCACCCAATTTAAGATTACCGTGGAATATTTAACCCTGTTTTATTCAGGGATGGTTCACCAATGAACAAAATTTGAATTAGCATAATTTTCTGTTTTTGAAAATCTTATAGGTTTGAATCTCAAAAGGACGAAGGTGAATTTCAACGGTAGCACCAACTTCGGGAGCGACGATTTCGTTCCATTCCAGCAAGTCGGTTTTCACCCACCGCACGTTTTCCGGAAAATAAAGTCGTCCCCGGGCATGCTGACCCTGCACTTCCACCAGCCGAATGACCAGAGCCTCTTCTTTCTCGGCCTTTTTCACCACCTCCAGCGAGATGCCCTCCCCTTCCAGTTTCACAGGGAATTTCACCTTCTCCGCCCGGAAGCCTGCAAAGACGGCTGGCGATTGATTCAGCATGGCCGCCTGCGGGATGACCTCGGACTCGATCAGACTTCCCCGGTGCGGGAGGAGGCTGTAGGTGAAATGGTGCTCTCCGCGGTCTGCCTCCGGATCCGGGTAAGTGGGTGCCCGCAGCAGGTTTAAATCCAGCACGTTGTCGTGCACCTTGTAGCCGTACTTGCTGTCGTTCAGGAGGGCCACTCCGTAACCGGGTTCGGACAAATCCGCGTAACGGTGGGCTACCACCTCGAACCGGGCTTTTTCCCAGCTGGTGTTGCGGTGAGTGGGTCGCCGGACGTAGCCGTACTGAATGTCGAAGCTGGCCTGTTCGCTCCAGACATTCACCGGGAAGGCGACCCGCAGCATGCGGTGCCGCTCCTGCCAGTTCACAACCGTGTGGAAATCCAGCCGTTTCGTCCCGGCGGCTAAATACACCCGCTGCAGTAGGGTCGAATTTCCCACCCGGTAGCGGAATTCAATGCCCTGCCGCACCGGCCCGTCAGCAATTCGTTTGTATTGCTCCGCCTCGGCCTGTTCGA
>JAJRXE010000124.1 GCA_024276455.1 Calditrichota bacterium | reverse complement strand
AATCATAAATCCGCCCATGAAGAGAAACACCAGGTGGTGGGTGTAGTTCGGGGCCGCCTGGCTGGTTGTCATGATGCCCAGGAGGGGATACAATACCAGCGGCAGCAGGGACGTCACCGCCAGAGGAAGCGCTTCACTCATCCACCAGACTCCCATCAGCGCCGCCACGGCCAGCATCTTCCGTTCTACCACAGTGAACTCTCCCGTCACCGGCACACTTAGAACGCCTCCAAACAAAACAATGCCCAACCAGAACCCCCAACGAAAACGGGTCAAAACAGCGGACATGGCTTCATCCTTTCTGACTTCCTACCTATTTCTGCGTATTCCGTGTCTATATTACAATAAAGGGGGTGGAAAGGAAAAATTCAACCATTTCTCGAAAATAATCAGGGGGAAAATTCCATTCAGGTTAGGGGGAAGAAGGTTTTCCAACCAGAAAGGCCGTTCCCCGGGTAAAAAGCGGGGATCGTTCACCAGGCGAAGGCAGGATTCCGGCATCTCCCCGGTTGAGTGAAGCGCTTTCGCTTCAACGTTTTTTCAACCAGACAATCTGGTAGGGCTCCAGCACGAGATCCAGATTTCCATTCTTTGCCTGGTACGCCCGCTCGCCGACCAGATCGTACCAGCGCGTTCCCCGCAGTCCAAATTCCGCCAGATTCAAACGCCAGTCCTGCGGCCGGGCGGTCACATTCGTTACGGTTAGAATCTGGTCGCCACCTTCCCGGGCTGTGCGCAGCACCGTAAACGTTGCTCGATTGACCGTCAGAATCCGCTGTTCCGAATTCGGATGAAAAGCCCGTTGTTCAATGCGTTTGCGAATAAGGGAAACCAGTTGAGAGGTCACCTGGTAGGTTGTGGAATCACGATTTTCCAGAGCTTTGAGTAATTCTTCTTTGCGGATATTTTTCCGATTAATACTGCGCGTCTGGCGCTCTTCCAGCACCAATTCGGCGTCGTTCCGGGAACCTAACAATCCGTGCAAATACACGCCCGGCACCCCCATTAACACCAGAGCAATGGCGCGGGAAGCCAGATAGCGCCGGACTTTCAGGGAGACTGGTTCCCGGTCGTGGTCGTTATTGAGGGCGTTCCACCAGGTTACGTTCAGTTCGTAGGGACTCACCGTGCCATCGCCGTTATCTTTGTAGGAAATAAATCCCCCGTGTTCCAGAATGCGCAGCGCCATCATCTCCACTTCTTTGGGAGTTAAAATATTTTTCACCGCCATAACCCCAATCCCGTCGTGGGAATCCAGGAAGTTGAAGTAAGTGGCCCGGGGCGAAACGAATTGCAGCGAAGCGGCCCATTCGGTCAACTTTTCCGTGTTGCCGGTGTGGAAGCTGTGAAGCACCAGCGGGGGCAGAGCAAAATTGTAAACCATCTGAGCCTCGTCGTAGCCGTTGTAAAAATAGCGCACATTGTCTTCGTGGGGCACATTGGTTTCGGTAATCAGCGCCACATGCGGGGCCACCACGTTCAGAATATCGCGAAACAGACGAATGATCATATGGCTCTGCTCCAGATGCACGCAAGTCGTCCCCAATTCTTCCCAGAGGTAAGTCACCGCATCCAGACGGATGATGTCGGCTCCCCGGCGGACATAGGAAAGCAAAATATTAATCATCTTTAGCAGCACCCGGGGATTTTTGAAATTCAAATCGATCTGATCCGGCGAAAAGGTGGTCCAGACCAATTTGGGACCATTTAAGGTTTGAAAAGTAGTTAAAATGCTGCTGGTACGCGGACGGACAATCAGTTTCAGATGATCCGGCGAAAGCTTTGTCTTGGTGTCGAACACCGTAAAGAAATCCAGATAATCCGGATTCTGATTCAGAAACTCCTGGAACCAGCGGCTCTGAGAAGAAACATGGTTAAACACTCCGTCGAACATGAGCTTAAAATCGCGCCGCAGCTCCAGAATGTCTTCCCAGGTGCCCAGATTGGGATCCACTTCTTCGAAATCAATCACCGCAAACCCCCGATCCGAGGAATACGGGAAGAAAGGGAGCAAATGAATGGTGTTAAACACCCCTTTCAGATAGCGATGGGCCAACTCCCGCATGGTCACCAGAGGTTTTTCGCAACTGGTACGTACCAGATCGCCATAGGTAATCAGGATTACATCTCTCTCGGTGAAACGTTCATCGGGATTAAATTGCTTCTCCCATTCTAACATGTGCGGGGTTTT
>JAJRXE010000123.1 GCA_024276455.1 Calditrichota bacterium | reverse complement strand
CCCAGGGCAGTGGTGATCTGGGGATTTTCCGCCACCACGATCTGGCGCATCAGTTCATCTTCCAGGGCCGCTACCAGACCCCGGTTAAGAGCGGCTCCGCCATCAAAAAGCACCACGTCCTCAATCCCAATTCGGGCGGCCAGACGGGCGATGCGGCGGGCAATGGAATAATGAATGCCTGCAATAATTTCCTCTTTGCGGTGTCCGGCAGCCAGAAGAGAAATGATTTCCGATTCTGCAAACACCGCGCAGGTGCTATTAATGGGTAGAGGAGAGTCCTGAGCTTGAAAATGAAGGTCCCCGAATTCTTCGATGTCCACTTCCAGATTGCGAGAGGCCATTTCCAGGAAACGTCCGGTACCGGCGGCACATTTATCATTCATGACAAAGTTTTTCACATGGCCTTCTCCATCCAGCGCAATCACTTTGGAATCCTGCCCGCCCACATTGATGATGGTGCGGATTGGCCCGTATTGCCGTCCCATAACCCGGGCACCGACGGCATTCGCGGTGATTTCGTTAATCGTCTCGTCGCTTTCTTTGAACAGCTTGCGGCCATATCCGGTGGAGATGGTGTACAGAATATCGTTGCGCTTGATTTGATTCTCGGCCAGCAACATGTGCAGGGAGTCCAGGGCATTTTTATTAAACCGGCTGCCGGTGGGCGAGATGCGCTGCGCAATCAGTTGCCCGCTTTCATCGATCAGGGCAATTTTAATGGTGGTCGAACCAATGTCGATGCCTAAAAAGTATCCCATAAAGCGTCCTTCAATCTTTTTTCTTCTTGCGGGTTTTTAACGATTCGATAAAGGCTTCAATACGGGTCGAGATTTGACCCAGGTCGTCCGGACTGTAGTCGGTTTCTACGTAAAGCATGGGAATGCCATTTTTCTCCAGGGCGTTTCCGATTAAACGGGATTCCATTTCGTAGAGCTGGCATCCGGCAAATGCCTGATAAATGACCCCATCGATGGTAAATTCCCGCACATGATCCAGCAGCTTGCGTAGTCGGTCGGTGTTGGGAGTGAAGTTCGGACAGGTGCAGGGTTTCAAATAACGATCGGCCACCGCCGGGAGCATATCGTACAGAAACCACTCGTCCACGGCCACGGTGTCGTAGAGCAAACGGCTGGAGGAGCAAAATTCTTCCGCGACCACGATTCCGCCCAGCTGTTCCACCAGAATGGGAACCTTCATATTGGGAAAGATGGAGGGGGAACCAGTCAGCAAAATCCGGGGTGCCCGGGGACTAACCACCCGGTCCGTGTTTGCTATTCGTTGTTCCAGCTCTCCGTTGAGCTTTTCCAGAGCATTGGTCCACTCCTCAATGTCGCTGTAAAAGTAGGTGTTTGTTACCAAAATGGCGTCTTTTCCCCAGATCACCGGTAAACCTTTCCGTAGATTGAAAAACCGGCGGTATTGAACCTGAGCCCGATAAACCTGACGTATCGCTCCTTTCAATTTGCGGCGAGTGATTTTTGTGCCGGTAAGGTTCTCTAACCGACGGGCGAATCGTTTCACAACGCGCTGCCAGTAAATTCGGGCATCCTCGCTGTCTCTGGTGGGAGGAACCTCCAGGGTGTAAAAGGGGGATTCGGTCAACTCTCCGGAAAGTTCGGCAAGCTTTTTTTTCTGGTCGCAGGTGGTTGGGTTTACAATCAGATCCGGAACAATGTCGTACTGGTAAAGATGAAGAAAAATTGTTCCCAGCGTTGCTTTTACCAGGGGGCAGCTTTTGGCTGGCAGAAACTCCGCTCCGATTTGATCGGTTGCGTAGGCGCCGGAGCAGATTCGATAGGGAATGGCACCGGCTGCTAAGATGAGTTCGATGGGTACGTGAATACACATGGTGGCCACAACGTGCCTACCGCGCGCCGAGAATTTTTCCTCCCCGGTAAAGATTCTCGCCTTCCGGTAAAAATGGTCCATTTGGGCCGGATTGTTGGGAAATTCCTCTACGATTTTTTGCAGGGTGTTCTTAGCTTCCATTTTTAAATGAATGGAAGCCGTGCGTTGCATCCGCTGGTACCGATCGTTAACCATTGGTTTGTCAGGCATCCTTGATCTCCTTATTTTCCAGTGGACCGTAACGGTGGAAAAATCCTTCTTCGCTGGAAACAAAGATGGGAAGTCCCAGTACGGACACTTTCAAGCATCCGTCTTCCGGGCAGGCCTCGACACATTTAAAGCACATCATGCAATCGTCCTGCACAATATTCCGGTGGGTTACATCGTCGGCAATTTCCACAATATTCACATCACACACCCGGAAACAATTCCCGCACTTGGTACATTTCTCGCCTTCTTTGGTTAAGCGAAGAATGGCCAGACGTGAGAAGAGATAGTGCAGGGCGCTCATGGGGCAAAATAGGCAGAAAAATCGTTTCTTCACAAAGGATCCCACCAGAAACAATGCCACAATCACTAACCCAAGGGCCGTCATGGTAAGGGTGATTGGTGAACTGAAATCGATGAAGTATTGGGATGTGTCGCCGGTGAACAACGGTAAAACGGGTCTGGCCGGACAAATGGTGCAGAAGGGAGGGAAGAAATCGTGGCTTAAGCGGGGAAGACCAAACACCGAGTTGGCAATGAAAAGAGGTGCGACGATTAACCAGACCAATACCACGTACTTGACTTTCTTCAATTTCCTGAAAGTACTTTCCTCGTAACGGGCAAAACGGATGCCCAGACGTTTGCGAAGCGAGGTCAGCCAATCCTGAATGGTTCCCAGGGGACAAATGTAGCCACACCAGGCTTTGTTAAGGAGAATAAAAAACAGCAGGAACGAGATAATGGCGCTCAAAAGAGCAATTCCGCGGAATCCGAGAAGATTTTGCCAGGAATTGTGCAGTTGGTGCTGCAGAGAAATCAAAAAGCAGTTTCCCGCCGTCGCATGATTGTAAGGACAGGCGAAAGTTGGTAAGTTCTGTCCGATGGAAATGTACGCGTAACCACCGTAAATTAGCACAATGAAAGAAAGTAACTGAATGTAAAACCGAAATCGGCTTATGTTGGCATTGTTGACGAAGGTGCTAAGCTTTTTCATCGAAAGCAATCTCCCTGAATTCAATTTTGCTCCGTTTACGATACAGGTAAATGGCCAGACTGGCAATAAGGATCACCGAAAGAATTACGAAAAGTCCCCAGACGTAGGAACTGTACATTAGCTGACTGGGACGATAAATGTCCGAGTAGGTGCCCAGGTAGCGGACGGTGTGGTAGGGCTTCCCCTGGTAGGTTCCTTCTTCCGGCTTGAGGTAATCGACCGTTACCAGGAAGTGGTAAAACACTCGCCGTTTCACATCCTGCCACCGGGACAGGTAATCCTGAATGAGTTGAAAGGTCGCTTCGCCATTTTGACTGGTGGTGAGCTGCTTGCTCCAGCCTTTCTGAGTGCACAGGCGAACCGAGGCCCCGGAGAGGGGAACGCCGTGTAATAAAATCTGAAACGTGACGCGATCTCCTGCCGTGATTATGGTGTGAAAGTTCTCTCCCGGTAACCTTTTCCGAACAATCTCCAGCGGAACAACCTGAGGGTGGATTTTGGGGGGGACTTTCTTTAGCACGCCTTTATGACCGTTGCGACAGGAATGGCTGAGACGTTCGGCCTTTGCAACCAGCACTGTCAGGGTATCCCGATGAACAAATTTTTCCACCAGATACGCGTTGTAAAAGCCTTCTTCCCCATCGGGAAAAGAAAGAAGGTAGCCGAGTTTTGTGTGCAACAATTGCGCGTGAATAGGTTCCTCGGAGGGAGAGAATACGAATAATTCCGGATGCCCGGTGTTGGTTCTCTGAACGTATTCCGAAAATTCCGGAGAACGCCCGGAGCGAATCCATTGAATGATGTGAATGCGATGGTCTTTGCCGCGGAGGGCGGGTAACCGATGCATTCCGTAAAACCGAATTTCTTTTTTAACCGCCTTAGGTGGCATATTGGACAACCAGATGAGCTCGGTCGCTTTCACAGAGGGAATGATTAGAAAAATCGCCAGGGTCAAAATTGTCCCAATTTCGATTTTTGGTTTCATGGTCCAGCAATCTCTATTTTTCAATTTCGCTATTTAAACATGGGAGGGCAGGGGAATAAATTGTTCGCCCACCCTCCGGTTCATTACCTTTTTAGAATTTTACACCCACAGTTACGGTAGCGTTAAATGGCCACCCCGGGTAATAATATTCCGTCCAGGAACGGCTTCGTGAGCTGTAATATGCGTAGGCCCAGGTAGCGTAACGGGTATCCAGCAGGTTGTTCAAATTTAGGGCGGCCAGGAAATGACCTTTCTCGTAGCTGAGCCGGCTATTTACCACCATGTGACCATCGTAAACGAATAGGTTGGAATTGTCCATGAAATATTTGTCGATCCATTTTAAGTCCACATCCCAGGTGATTCCCCAGGAATTGGAATAGCGGAGCCTGGCGCCAAGCTGATGTTTGGGGGTTTGCCGCAACGTATTACCGGTGTATCCCGGGTAATCTTCGAATTTTGCTTCCAGATAAGAATAGGTGAACGTCAGGGTAAAATTTCGGTGGAGTTGCGATTGCAGGGCCGCTTCTAAACCCTTGTGACTGGTTTCTCCCACATTTTCGTATTGGTGAGTCACATCGTTGGTTACAATTTGATCTTTGAAGTCCATCCAGAATAACGATACCTGATAATTAAGTCGCTGGCTCCAATGTCCGCGAAATCCGACTTCGTAATTGGTTAAATATTCGGGGGTTAAATCGGGATTGGGTTTGCTGGTGTACGACCCAACATACAATTCCCGGATTTGCGGGGGATTGAATCCTTTGCCCACATTTGCAAACAGGGAGAATCTTTTCCTGGGCGTGTACACCACTGCGAATTTGGGACTTACGGAAGAAATGGAAGTAGTCGCCGAGCTGTTCCCGTCGGCCAGAAAATGATCCTGCCAATCGTATTTCACCACATCGTAACGTGCTCCCAGGGTAAGGGTCAAATTGGAAAGGGGAGAGTAATCGTCCTGAATGTACACGCCGATCAGGTCGTAAATGCTGGTTCCGTCGCTGGTTAAATCCGTACGATTTCCCTCCCGATCCAGATCGTAATATTTCAAGGTACCGTCTTCGCGGGTGTAACTGACCCCGCAAATTATTGAGTTGTAACGGTTCAGGAAATTGAACGCGGTGTGAAATTTAACCTCGCCGCCGTAATTGTCTAGGTTCTTGTCGATTGAAAAATAATCCACGTAGGCGTAATTGTCTTTCTTTTTCCGGTAAAATAGATTGGTTTCCATATCTGTATGGTTGTTCCAGTATTTCCGGTTTACCAACCCAATGGTGAATAGATCTTTGTCGCTACCGGTAAATTTCCGGGTGTTCTCGCGGGAACCGCTCTCGTACATCTCTTTGGTTAACGGCCCCGGAAAATCGGTAAGGGCTTTTGTGTATTGGGTGGTCAAGATAAGCGACCCAATGGATTGGTAATCGGAACGGATCTTTGCACTGAATTTGCTGGAATTGTAGGTGTTGCGTTCCAGATAATATCCGTCCGAGTAGTAATGACTGGCGTTCAAAGTAAGACCGTATCGTCCCATTCGACCGCCGGCATCGGCACTGAAACTGTAAGTTCCGTAAGATCCGCCCATGGCTTTTAGAGTGGATGTCCATTTCAAAGGCGGTTCTTTGGTAACGACGTTAATGACCCCGGTAATGCCGTTGGGCCCGTAGAGTGCCGAAACCGGTCCTTTCAGAATCTCAATTTTCTGCACGTCATCCAGATTCAACTGTTCGAAGTCCACCCGGCCCATTGCTTCATTAATGGGGATGCCGTCAATCAGGACCAGGATTCCCCGGGTAACGTGAGTGTGTAACCCGATTCCCCGGAAGCTAATGTTGTTGTAACCGGCGTGAAAGCGATCCTGGGTGAACACGCCCGGTACCACATCTAACATTTCTTCCAGATTACGGGAGTCGCTTAGTTTAATGCTCTTATCGGAAATAACGTAAACGGCAGCCGGAACGTTTTCCAGACTTTTGTCGGTTTTGGTGGCGGTCACCACAACCTCTTCTCCGGAAATAGGCCGGGCCTGCAGCTCAAAATTCACCACCGTTGCCTGATTGGCCAGGACCTTGACATTCTT
>JAJRXE010000122.1 GCA_024276455.1 Calditrichota bacterium | reverse complement strand
TAAATAAAAAATAAGGTTTAATTCTAAGTGTGGAGAAAATTATGAACAACGAATCCTGGATTGACCGACTTATTGAGAAATTGAATCGTCAGCCCTCGGAAAAAGCAGGGGGCAAAGAGAAGTTGGTTGAGCTGTTAAAAGAAGATTTGCGGCAGTTACTAAAATTGACCCGACAATTAGAGGTTGAGAAAGAACATTTACCTTACGATCATCTTCAGGCGGAGGTGGATCAGCTGGTGGAACAGAAAAAGAGGAGCATGCGGAGCTTGCAGGAGATCATTCAGAAACTGGGTGGTGACGGTGCGGTAGTGGAGTTAGAAGAGGAAATTTATCCCCGTGGTCATTTTAAAGACGTGGTGAGTAGCGAGGTGGAATTGTACACGGTGTTGAGCGATCATGCGAATATAGCCGACGACGAAGGTTTTGGTTGGGTGGCGGAAGAGTTGCGAAAGATTCGCGACGAGAATTACGAATCAATTGAAAAAATTGAAGGAATCATAATGCGTATTAACGCAGAAGTTTAAAAATTGAAGGAGGTTGATAAAAATGGCAAAGAAAGTAATAGGAATTGATTTAGGGACAACGAACTCGGTGGTGGCCGTGATGGAAGGTGGGGAACCGGTGGTTATTCCCAATGCAGAAGGTTCCCGGACAACGCCTTCGATTGTGGCCTTTACGAAAACCGGCGAGATATTGGTTGGTGCACCTGCCAAACGTCAGATGATTACCAATCCGGAAAATACGGTTTATTCGATAAAGCGTTTCATGGGGCGCCGAATCGACGAGGTGCCGGAAGAAATTAAAATGGTGCCTTACAAGGTTAAACGGGGAACCCACGATCTGGCAGTGGTGCAGATTGGCGATAAGGAATACACCCCGCAGGAAATTTCGGCGATGATCTTGCAGAAAATGAAACAGACCGCCGAAGATTACCTGGGAGAAAAGGTAACCGATGCGGTGATTACGGTTCCCGCGTACTTTAACGACAGCCAGCGTAAGGCAACCAAAGAGGCAGGTGAAATCGCCGGTTTGAATGTGCTGCGTATCCTTAATGAGCCGACGGCGGCTTCGCTGGCTTACGGTCTGGACAAGAAGAAAAATGAAAAGATTGCCGTTTACGACCTGGGTGGAGGTACATTTGATATTTCCATTCTGGAAATCGGAGACGGGGTATTTGAGGTGAAAGCGACCAATGGAGATACCCACCTGGGAGGCGACAATTTTGACCAGCGGGTGGTGGATTGGATTGCGGATGAGTTCAAGAAAGAGCACGGCATCGACTTGCGTAAAGACCCGATGGCGTTACAGCGTTTGCGCGAAGCAGCCGAAAAGGCCAAAATTGAGTTGAGCAGCACTCAGCAAACCGATATTAATCTGCCCTTCATTACCGCGGATGCGGAAGGTCCGAAGCATTTGCAGATGACCCTGACCCGGGCGAAATTCGAATCGCTGATCGAAGATTTGTTGCAGCGGACGCTGGGGCCCTGCGAACAGGCCATGAAAGATGCCGGTCTGAAGCCCGAAGACATCGACGAGGTGATTCTGGTGGGTGGTTCTACCCGAATTCCGCGGGTGCAGCAATTAGTGAAGGAATTCTTCGGCAAGGAACCGCACAAGGGAATTAATCCGGACGAAGTGGTGGCGATTGGTGCCGCCATTCAGGGTGGTGTTCTGGCCGGCGATGTGAAGGATGTGCTCTTGCTGGATGTGACCCCCTTGTCTCTGGGTATTGAGACGCTGGGTGGGGTGATGACGAAGCTGATTGAGCGGAATACGACCATTCCGACCCGCAAAAGCGAAATTTTCACCACTGCGGCCGACAATCAGAGCTCGGTCGAGATTCATGTGCTGCAGGGTGAACGCGAATTCGCCCGGGACAACCGCACGCTTGGTCGTTTTATCCTGGACGGCATTCCACCGGCGCCGCGGGGAGTGCCGAAAATCGAAGTTACCTTCGACATCGATGCAAATGGGATTCTGAATGTGTCGGCAAAAGACCTGGCGACCGGTAAACAGCAGAGCATCCGCATCGAGGCGAGTTCCGGGTTGAGCGAGGAAGAGATTGAACGCATGGTGAAAGAAGCGAAAGAACACGCTGCGGAAGACCGCAAACGGCGTGAACTCATCGATGCCCGCAACGCCGGCGACCAGTTGATTTACCAGACCGAGAAGAATCTGAAAGAATACGGCGACAAACTGGATGCGGCCACGAAGAATAAGATTGAGGCGGCGGTGAATCGGTTGCGGGAAGCCATTAAGACTGACAATCTGAACGAAATTCGTTCGGCAACCGAAGCGTTAAATCAGGTCTGGAGTGAGGCTTCGGCCACCCTCTACCAGCAGGCTGGTGCGACCGGAGCGCAAACTCAAACCGGACCTGGGGCAGGTGCTTCGGCCGGTGCAACGGGCGAAACCGCAGGCGAAGGCAAAGAGAAAGTGGAAGAGGCAGATTTCGAAGTGGTGGACGACGACGGAAAAGACAAGTAACGGTGATTGATTAAAATCTGCAGGGTGGGAAATCGTGATCGAAACCGGATTTCCTGCCCTGTCAGCTTAATTTTTTGATCCCAACAGAAATAGATACGGTGGAAGGAGGTTGCGGATGATGGCACCTAAAGATAAAAAAGTGAAAGATATTCCCATCGAATTCCAGGATGAGAATAAAGAACAATCGACTCAAACAGAAACTCAGGAATCTGTGGCCGGGACGGAAGCGAATGTGAAAGAAACGGTGGAGCAGGGGCAGAAAAAGGAAAGCGAGAAAAAGGAAAAACGCGATTCCCGGGTTCATAAACTGGAAGAGGAAATTAGCAAATTACAAAAGCAGATCGAAGAGCTCAAAGAGCAAAACCTGCGACTCCGTTCGGAGTTTGCCAATTACAAAAGACGGGTAGAGAAGGAACAAATTGAGCTGGCCGATTATATTAAAAGTGAGTTCATAAAAAAATTGCTGCCGGTGCTGGACGATTTTCAACACATGTTCGAGAAGGCAGATCAGAATTCCAATGAGCAGCGGGTTATTTAAGGTGCGCGAATGATTTACAACAAGTTCTTCCAGGTGCTGAAAAACGAAGGGTTGGAGAAAATTGAAGCGGTTGGAAACGAATTCGATCCGCAGGAGCATGAAGCGATGATGATGCAGAACGTGGACAGCATCGAGCACCACAACCGAATCATTAACGTGTTTCAGGAAGGGTACCGGTTGCGGGGACGTTTGATTCGTCCCAGCCGGGTTGTCGTTGGAAAATTTGAGGAAAATAAAGAAGAGGCGGAAACCACATCGGGAAAGAATTGATGGGATTTAAGAACGAGCCTGTTCTTTATGAAGAATTACTACGAAGTCCTGGGGGTGGAGAAGGATGCCCCCCTGGATCAGATTAAAAAAGCGTATCGAAAATTAGTTCGCAAATATCATCCGGACATGGGTGAAACCTCAGACCTCGAACGTTTTCTGGAGATTCAGAAAGCCTTCGAGGTTTTGAGTAATGAGGAGCGGCGGGCCGAGTATGACCGGGGACTGGCGGAGTCGGCCGAGGCGGTTGCCCCGGAGCAACTGCTACGGAGGGAACGGTTTGCGGACTGGCTGTGGGAAGATTGGTTCCCGGCGGCTTTCCCTTTTCGCCGCTTTGCTCCCTATGCGTCCGATACCGGAGGCCTTCTGGAAGTAATCCTTTCTCCCCTTGAAATCAAAACCAGAAAATTTGTTACCGTAGAAATTCCTTTTGAAATGGTTTGCCCAAATTGCCGGGGCGAGGGAACACGGGGTCTGTTTATTTGTGATTCCTGCCTGGGAAAGGGTACCGTGACAAGGGAAATTACGGTTAATCTGCCAATTCCACCGCTGACTCTTTTCGACCGCGTCCTGGAGTACGATTTACGGGCGGTGGGACTAAACGGAGTGTTAAGAACCGTGTTCAGGCTACAGTCCTAATTCAACATTGTCCCCTTTGTTTCCTCTGAAAACAAAAAATGTCCGATTGTTGCCGGAGTTTTGTTCAAATTGGCGGCTTTCCGGCCTGCAAATGGGGCGATTTTTTTCCCCTTCATCAATACCATTGACCAAAAATGGGTAGAATTGCGCTTCATCACAGTTAAAAACCATTAAATTCTTTTATTTGTTGGATTAAAAAGCGGGTCCTTGTCAATTGGTTTTTAAGGATTAAAATCTTTCTGAAATTGATCCAGAACGTAGAAATAATAACAAAAATGAAACGTGGAGGTGTTTAAAAATAACACACATTACTTTAAGTCTAATGAAATTAAGTTAATAAATATGTCAGAAATTCGACAGAAGATTCGTTTTTATATTGACTTTTTGAACATGGTTAATTAAATTCATTTAAACAAAATCGCGAGGTAATTCTTATGTTAGTATTAACAAGGAGGTTAGGAGAATCGATTAATATCGGTGATAATATTAAGATTACTGTCGTCGATATCGACGGAAAGCAGGTAAAGATCGGTATTGATGCTCCTCGGGAAATAGCGATCTTCAGGGAAGAGGTGTATGAGCGCATTAAGCAGGAGAACAAGCGCGCGGCCAATAGTTCAGTGGATGATTTGAAAAAAGCTGCTGAAT
>JAJRXE010000121.1 GCA_024276455.1 Calditrichota bacterium | reverse complement strand
TAAAAAAATTGCTGTAAATAGGTGATTAGATAGAAGGAGACTGTTTATGAGCAAGAAAAATGTTCCCCCACAGGATTCCGATATGGACCGCCGGAAGTTCCTGTCGGTGCTGGGCTGGGCTGGCCTTGCCCTGTCGGGAATTGTAGCCCTCATCGGCAATCTGTTTTACCTGAAACCGGCGGTGAGCTACGGACCGGCCACCCGCTTCCGGGTGGGAAAACCGGACGAGTTTAAAGAGGGGATTAAAGAGCTGTTCGAGGATCAGCAGGTGGTGGTGGTGCGCGAGAAGCAGGGGTTTGCCGCCATTTCGCTGGTGTGTACCCATCTGGGCTGCACGGTACGCACTTCGGACGCCGGTTTCGAGTGTCCCTGCCACGGGAGTCAGTTCGACAATTTCGGTGAGGTGACCGGCGGACCGGCGCCCAAACCGCTGAACTGGTACCAGATAAGTATTGCGCCCAATGGCGAGCTGGAAGTGGACAAATCGGTCCAGGTTCCCGGCGGGACATATTTTCGTGTTTAACCTCAAGTAAAAAAAGATGGTGATCCGATGAAATCAACAGACAATGGTGTGAAACGTTTTTTCGTGAATATTTACCGCTCCGTCTTTCGGTACGGGAAGATGCCCCGGGATGCCGAAGGGCAGTCGTACGCGGTTTTCAATAATCTATTTCTGCACATCCACCCGGTAAAAATCACCCGTCACGCCCTGCGGTTCAACTACACGTTTGGGCTGGGACTGATTTCCGCCTTTCTGTTCCTGATCCTCATTTTTACCGGCGTGTGGCTGATGTTCTACTACTACCCTTCTGCCACGGATGCTTACTACCGGATGCTGGATTTGCGCTCCACGGTGACCTTCGGATTCGTGCTGCGCAACGTGCACAAGTGGGCAGCGGAAGCGATGGTGGTGTTCGTGATTCTGCACATGGCGCGGGTATTCTTTACCGGCGCTTACAAACCGCCCCGGGAATTCAACTGGGTGATCGGCGTGTTTCTGTTGCTGCTCACTCTGGGTCTCTCTTTTACCGGCTATTTGCTGCCCTGGGACCAGTTGGCCTTCTGGGCCATTACGGTGGGGACTGCCATTGCCGGGTATGCACCGGTGGTGGGCGAACCGATTCGCCAATTCCTGTTAGGCGGCGATTCGGTGGGGCAGGAATCGCTGATCCGCTTTTATGTGCTGCACGTGGTGATTCTGCCCGGTTTGATGATTATCCTGTTAGCGGTGCATTTCTGGAGAATTCGTAAGGACGGGGGACTGTCCCATCCCGATGAAAATGAATGGCCAACAAAAGGAGCAAAGAAATGAAAGAAGTTGATCCCAAACAGGTTTTCCCCAAAGATCCCCGGAAAACTTACGGGTTAATGGAATTGGTGAGAGGTACCAAACCTACGGTGGGCATCAAATCCCGCGATACGGTGTTTACCTGGCCGCATTTGCTGGTGCGGGAAATTATCCTGTTTGCCGTGGTGGTGGCCTTTCTGCTCATCGCAGCCTTCCTGTGGGATGCCCCGCTGGAAGAGATTGCCAACCCCAACCATCCGCCCAATCCGGCCAAAGCGCCGTGGTATTTTTTAGGCTTGCAAGAAATGGTGAGCTACTCGGCCTTCATCGGCGGGGTGCTGATTCCCGGGCTGATTGTGGTAGTGCTGCTGCTCATTCCCTATATCGATCGGAAAAAAGTGGGGATTGGTATCTGGTTCGCCAAAGAGCGTGCCCTGGCCAACGGACTGTTCCTGACCTTTTTGATCGTGATGCTGCTGATGATTATTCTGGGCACCTTCTTCAGAGGGGCGAACTGGGAATTCGTGATTCCCTGGGAAGCCGCCGCCGGACACTGACCTCCGGGGCTTCCGTATTCGATGAGTAAATAAATGTTAACGAAGAAATTTTGCTATCGGAGAGAATATGCGAATCGGAATACAAGTAAAAATTGCGCTGTTGGTCGCCGCACTGATTTTATTGCTCGGCAACGGTCTGGTTCTCTACAAATATTACGGCACCGACTGGCGGAAGTACCAGAGGGACTATTTGCGGATGGCGGTAGAGAAAGCCACCGATCCGCAGATGAAAGCACTGCTGTCCGCTCGCTCGCCCCGCATCGAGCAGATTGTGGTGACGCGCTTTGGCGAAAAACGGGTGGACCGTTGTGTTACCTGCCACGCCGGGGTGGATGATCAACGTTTTGTCGATGCGCCGCAGCCGTTTCGTACCCATCCACCGCTTCCCGGCAACCACGACTTTCAGGAATTTGGCTGTACCACCTGCCACGACGGCAACGGCCGGGGGCTGACGGTAGAAGAAGCCCACGGGTTTGTGGAATTCTGGAAAGACCCGGTGCTAACCGGCGATTACATCGAAACCGGCTGCGCCAAATGCCACACCGCGCCCTACCTGCCGGAAACGCCCATGTTGGCCAAAGGGGCGAAACTATTTATGACCCAAGCCTGTTACGGCTGCCACAAGGTGGAAGGCGTGTCCAGCGGAAAATTGGGCATCGAGCCGACCCGGGTGGGGGCAAAGTGGCCAGTGGAATACCTGCGGGAATCCATTGTGGATCCCAAAGCGAACAATGTGGAGTCGCTGATGCCCAAAATGGATTTGACCGACGAGGAAGTAAAAGCGCTGGTGATTTACCTGAAGAGCCTGACCGGCGAGAATCTGGTGGACGGTTCGGTGACCCACTACGTAAAGGTAAAAGAGTGGAAAGCGCAGGAACCGCCGGAAGTACCGGTAACGGTAGAATCCGGCCGGAAGGTGTTCGAAG
>JAJRXE010000120.1 GCA_024276455.1 Calditrichota bacterium | reverse complement strand
GTTAAGCGACACGCCAAACATGTCCACAAATTGATATTGAATGGGGACACTTCGGTAGCTCACCTTCATTTTCACCTTTCGATTGTGATTGCGCGCGGAGAACCCGGCATCGATGGCAGAAATAACGTGGTTGGCCAGCACCGCCATGGCGCCGTAACCGGCTATTTTGAAAAACTGGTTACTCTCGTCCCGCATGTCCATGTAGTAGGCGTTGTGGGGGGTCATTCGCCCCCGGTAGCCGTCGTATTTCACGTCGAAACTGGCATCGTCCCAGGCGTTGCCGAACTGGGCCGGGTATTTCCCGATCATTTCGTAGTACTGCTGGGTTTTGGTGTGAGGCAAATGGTGCGTGAAGCCACTTAACCCCGGATACTGATCGCTCTCGTATTGCCGTAAATAGTTAACCGTTTCCTGGGTGTAATATTGATCCGAAATAATCGGGCGCCCCATTTCATCTAAATAGGTTTCGTACATTTCATTGATTACCCCGTTATTGACTAACTGGTAGTAAATGTACGAAAAGTAGCGCCGTTCGCTCCAGCGGGCGTCGGCGTAAAGTTTAAATTCCGCCTCCCGGTCGCGACCCTTTTTATTGTACACAATATTCAAAGCCCAGGCACCGATCTCCACTCCCAGAAACAGAGCCGATTTCCAGTAGGATTTTGCGTAGGCCTGACCGCTACCAGGAATCAACGCCGAAAACACCACCGCTTTTTTTACTGAGATTTCTCCCGGGGCGGCTTCCCCAATGCTCGTCCCACCGGTTTCTTCCTGAACATTGCGAATCACCTGCTGTTTCAGCGCCAAGCGGTGAAATGACACGCTGTCTGGCGCGAAAAACCCATTCGGTTCCGCAAGCAGCGTCGCTGCCAGAAAAAGAAGCGCGAAAAAGAACCTCGGAAACACACCCATGATTTACCTCAATTTTTTATCGAAACGTAAATCGAAATCAAACAACACCCCGAAGTAATAGCGCACATCCCGGGGGTACTCAATCTCTTTCAGGTATTGAGTCTGAAGCGGATAAGCCACCTCGAAGAAAATGCGGGTGGGAAACATGTACCAGGAAAACGTTTCCAGACGAATCTGAAAGCCCACATCCTGTTTAAAACGGTCGAAATTCACCTCCGGTTCGCTCCAGGCGTTGCCGTACTGGTAGAACGCTCCCAGGTAAATCTTGTCCAGATACCAGCTAAAGATTTGCCAGTTCAGGTTGCGCACCAGCGGGAACCGGTAAGTGGCGCTTAAAATGGCCATATGACGTCCTTCGATACTGTAAAAGGGATAGCCCTTTAATCCCACCAGGCCGCCGGCAAAGAAGTAAAAGAAATCTTCCACCGGACGATCGATGGAACCGCCCTGGAAACGCAGACTCAGGGCATGGTGGCGGGTAAAGGGAATGGGAAAATACTGCTCGTAGTCCATGGAAAAACGCCAGAAGTTAACCGGCTTGTAAATTTCCGCTCCCATCGCCCGATCGGTGGCAAAATCGGTCAGGAACTGGTTCCACTCCCGCCCCAAACGGAAAGCGAAATAATAGCCTTTACGAGGACTGATGGCGCGGTCCACCTCGGGGAAAATGCGGTCCCGCCTTACATGCAAATCCACCATGTGCCCTTTTAAGTATGTGTACCGAAAAGCCGGCGAAATGTACAGATCGCCCGTGGCGGGATCGCGGAAGGAGAAGGTACCGGACTTGGCTTTGTAGTTACTGTAGGTATAGGTGAGGGCGTAGGTAAACCAGTTGCGCACCTTGCCGCGTAATCCCAGATTGGCCTGCATTAAATTAAAGCGAAACTCCCGGTTGACCCGATCGGCATAGCCCAGAATGGCAAATTGGTCTTCGATCATGGACGTCTGGTAAAAGAATTCCAGAAAAATAGTCGGTTTCAGGAAACGAAATTCAAAGATGGTAAAAATGTCGTAATCGCGCTGGGCGTTGACGTCGAAGCCGCCAAAGAAGAGCATTTTGTCCAGAATTTCGGAAGAGTACACGTAAAAGCCAGGCTTAATGGTGCCATAATCGATCAGCAGACGAGGCATGACCGCAACCGGTCCGAACCGCCGGGAATACGAACGGGCTTTCCGGGGTGTAAAATGGCTGTCGTCCGCCGTAATATGGGGAATCCGGGCGGAATAATTCTCTTCGTAGCGCAGATTTTCCAGCGGTAATTCGTTGGCTCGCTTAATGCGGTAAATTTTGTACCCCTGATTCCGGTAAAGAGAATACACCAGATCGCCCCGCGCATTTACGGTGGGCATGAAGGCGCCCCCGATGACGTTGGTGTGCGCTTTCAACTTCTCGGGATGCCGCAGATCCACTGAATAAATATTGAAAATGCCGGTGCGGTCGCTGGCAAAGTACAGTTCACCAGTAACGGGGTGAAAGGTTGGATAGCGTTCGTCGTAGTGCTCCTTCAGTAAAAATTCGATTTCACCCCCTTCGGAAGAGACCTTGGCGATGTCGCGGCCGAATTTAACGGAGGTATCGAAGACCAGATAGCTGTCATCCGGAGCCCAGCGGGGATGGTAGAATTGCCGTCCGTTGGTGTAGTGGGTAAGCTGGCGAATTTTCTTTCCCCAAAATTTCACCTTCCGGTAATGGAGCTTCCAGTCTTTCTTTCTTTCCGGGGGAATGGTTTTCACCAGGCGGTAGTGATCCAGGTCGTAATAGAGGGTGTGCCATCGTTTTTTGTCTTTGATTCGGGCCAGATCAGCCAGTTCCAGAACGTAAATGTTGGTAACACCATCCGATTGCACCACGAAGGCAATGCGCTTGCCGTCGTGCGACCAGTCCGGATTGCTGGCGCGCAGAGCTTTGGTTAACTGAAACTCCCGAAAACGTTTCAAATCGTAAATAAACAAATCGTTGTAGGCACTGCCGTTAGGCTGAAGTTTATTGCTGCGAGCGTAAACCAGGTAACGGCCGTCCGGAGACCAACTTAAGGAGGATGTCACCGGCCCGGCCACTGCCATGGTTTTACCGGTTTTAAAATCGTGCACAACCAGTTGATTCACCGAAAGGTAATCGGAATGACTGGTTAAATAAGCCACCTTTTTACCGTCCGGGGAATAAACCGGGTGCAAATTCCCGATTCCCTTTTCCTGCACCGGTTCGCCAATTTTCACATGCTTGCGGATGGTTTGCAACCGCCCATCGTAAGTTTCTTTCAAATAGGCGTGCCAGAGCCGGTAGAGGCTGTCGGCAGACACGCCGGTGGCTTTGCGAATACTGCTATTGAAATCCAGCCGGAACGGCTCCGACGCATAGGTCACCATTTTCCGGAGCACCTCCTCGCCGAATTTGTCGGCCAAAAATTTGACGAACGCAAATCCCTGGTTGTAAGCGGATTCATTGCCGATGCTGTTTTTACCAAACACCCCCATTTGCTTGAGGTCAAGCAATTTATTGTTCACCACCCGGTCGCGAAGAATCATTTCCCGGTGGGAATCGCGGTAATCGAAACGCTTTTCGCTGGTCTGGAACTGCGACACTCCTTCGGCAAACCACACCGGAATGGTCAATCCAGAAATCGGGTAAGACACCAGCACATTTGGAAATCCCCGCACCACGTCCGGCCGCCGTTCCTGCTCGTAACCAAACACCTGGATCCACCCCGCCGGCACATGGGTTCCAAATTTGGCCGCCTTACGCAGAGAAATGATGTGGGTGTACTCATGGGTTACCACATCGCGTAACCAATTATGCGTCCCCCGTAGCACATAGTCCATGTTGGTGGCCCAGATTTCCACCTTGTTGTCGTAAAAATAAGCGCCGCCGTTGGAATAATCGTCCGTATCGCGAATGATGAATTCGGTCTTCTCCTTGGGTGCGTACTGGTACAGCCCGGTGACATACGGGTACACCTCTTCGGCAATTTTAGCCACCAGATTGGCGGTGCGCACGGTGCCCTGATGGTAGTGAATCAGAAAATGCTCCGTTTCAATGGTTTTCCAGTGCAGCTCCGGATGATTAAACGCTTCCGGCTGGCTTCGGGCAGACATCGCCGTGAGCAAAACTAGCAACCACACCCCAAGAAAAAAATTCTTCCACCAAATGTTTTCCGTGTTGAACTTCATTGTTCTTCCGTAAAAAGGTTTCCTTTTCGGCACCCGGGCCAATGATCTTTTCCTTCCCCGTAAGACACTCTCATCATTTTGAATTAACCCTCACACAAAGGCACGGAGACACAAAGAATCGGGTATTCTACATTCAGTCGATTAATGCAGATTCATCCCAAAATTGTTCACTAATTCCCAGTCTTTTGAATCAAATTGTTGTTAATTCACCAATTTTTTTAAACTTAAAATTTCGCTTCGTATCTCTCCGTCTCCGGGTGAGAATTTTTACACTCTCATTTAATCAC
>JAJRXE010000119.1 GCA_024276455.1 Calditrichota bacterium | reverse complement strand
TTTTATTACGTTTATTTTATCTTATGCCGGAATTCGGCACGAAGAGAAATTGGTCCGGGACCTGAAAACGTTGGGGGCGACGGAACTGGTACTGGCCGCCCAGGACATGAAATTAGATCTGCCGGAGGTCGATTATGTCATCACGGTGCCGGATGGCTACAACGATGTGTTGCTACCTTTCTTTTACATGCCGCTTCTGCAATTACTGGGCTTTTTCCGGGCTCTCCGGCGGCGCATTAATCCGGACAGACCCAAAAACCTGTCCGCGGTGGTCACTCTGGAAATTTGAAAGGGGTAAAAATGGAGAATAAAGTGTTCGACGTGGTGGTGGTGGGAGAATTGAATATCGATTTGGTGCTCTGGCAGGTTCCCATGCCGGAGTACGAAACCGAAAAACTGGCCGAAGACATGCGTTTCACCATGGGCAGTTCTTCCGCCATTACCGCTCACAATTTGTCGGTGATTGGAGCAAAAGTAGGGTTTGTGGGGAAGGCAGGAAAAGATATTTTCGGCGATTTTATGATTCAGCAGCTTCAGCTGGCCGGGGTGGACACTTCCCACATTATTCAGGATGCATCCTTGAAAACCGGCGCCACCATTGTGCTGGCTAACCCTCCCCAAAAAGCCCTCCTGACTTATCTGGGCGCGATGACGGAATTGCGATTGGAAGACCTGGACTGGGATTTCCTTTCCCGGGCGCGCCATCTGCATCTGGGGTGTTATTATTTGCAAACCGGCTTAATGCCGGAGGTGCCCCGTTTGTTTGCCCGGGCGAAGGAATTGGGGCTCACCACCTCGCTGGACACCAATTGGGATCCCCGGGAAGTCTGGAGCGAAGACCTTTACGAGGTATTACAATACACCGACATTTTTTTGCCGAACAATGACGAAGCCATTCGTATTGCGCATGTTTCCGATCTGGAAAGTGCCGTCGAAAAGCTTGGCCGAATGGTTAAAATTCTGGCTGTGAAAAGAGGCGCTCGGGGCGCACTGGTAGCTTGGGACGGAAAGAAAAAGGAAATTCCACCTTTTCGGGTTGAAACGATTGAAACAACCGGTGCCGGAGACAGTTTCAATGCCGGATTTCTCTTTAAATTTCTTGAAGGCGAAGCAGTGCCGGAGTGTGCCCGGTTTGGTAATGCCTGCGGCGCACTGGCGGTGACGGCGCTGGGAGGAACGGGCGCCTTTCCGGACACCGTAACCGTGCGGCAGGCTTTACAGCAAATTTTGCAGGGTGATTAACTTGTTGAAGGAGCTGATTGAACGACATAAGCAGGGTGAGGCGGTGGGGATCTGGTCGGTTTGCTCGGCCAACCGGTTTGTCCTGGAAGCCGCCTTCCGCCAGGCACAGGAAGACGATTCCCTGCTATTGATCGAGTCCACTTCCAATCAGGTGAATCAGTACGGTGGCTACACTGGAATGAAGCCGGCGGATTTTGCCTCTCTGGTGAGTGAGCTGGCCCGCAAACTGGGTTTTCCGCGGGAAAGACTTCTGCTGGGCGGCGATCATCTGGGGCCGCATGTCTGGCGAAATGAACCCGCTGCCACGGCGATGGAAAAAGCCGCCGAACAGGTGCGCCAGTATGTGGCGGCCGGGTACCGCAAAATTCACCTGGACACCAGCATGTTCCTGGGCGATGACCCGGGCGACCGCAAGCGCCCTCTGGAGGCTGCTCTGGTGGCAGAGCGGACCGCTTTTCTGGCCGGCGTGGCCGAAGCGGCGGCTGCGGAACGTTCTCCCGCAAATGAAGCGCCCCTTTATGTGATTGGAACAGAAGTGCCGATTCCCGGAGGCGCTCAGGAAGAAATCGCTCAACTTGCCGTTACGGCTGTGGACGAGGTGGAAGAGACCATTGAATTGACCCGTCGGGCGTTTTTCGCAGCCGGATTGCAGGACGCCTGGGAACGCGTGGTGGCCGTGGTGGTGCAGCCCGGGGTGGAGTTCGCCGACCAGCAGGTGTTCGATTATCGCCGGAGCGAAGCGGCGGGGTTGAAACAGTTTATTGAACAGGTTCCCGGGCTGGTGTACGAAGCCCATTCCACCGACTACCAGACGGCGGGCGCGCTGCGGGAATTGGTGGAAGACCATTTTGCCATTCTGAAGGTGGGACCCTGGCTCACGTTTGCTTTCCGGGAAGCGGTGTTTGCCCTGGCGTTTATCGAAGAAGAATTAGCCCGAGTGTATTCGAAAATCCAGCCTTCCCGGATCCTGGACATGTTGGAGCAAGCCATGGAACAGGAACCGCGCTACTGGGTGTCCCATTACCGGGGAACGGCTTCCGAACAAGCCTTTGCCCGGAAATACAGCCTGAGCGATCGGATCCGTTATTACTGGGCGCAGGCGGAAGTCAAAAAGGCGCTCGAGCGTTTGCTGCTGAATCTCTCGTCCCTTTCCATCCCGTTATCGTTGATCAGCCAGTTTTTCCCCGCTCAGTTTCCGCTGGTTCGGGAGGGAACGCTGGCTCCGCAGCCGGGGGATTTGATTCGCAGTAAAATTCAGGAAGTGACCCGGGTGTACGCCCGGGCCACAGCGTTCCAACGCTCGTAGAGTTAGTTCGCCGGTCCGCTCGCTGTTTGAACGGCGTCTGCGAAATAAACCATTGCATTGAAAAAGAAGGAGAAGCCTGTGAAATCGAAATTGTGGCTCCTGTTCGCGATTATTACCACCAGTTTTTGGGGAGTGTGGGGGGCATTGATTGAGATTCCCGAGAAGGCGGGATTTCCGGCGACCCTGGGCTATTCCGTGTGGGCCCTGACCATGATCATTCCGGCTCTGATTGCTTTGAAAATTGTGGATTGGAAACTGGAATACGATGTCCGTTCAATTTTGTTGGGAGCAGTGATTGGTTTTCTGGGGGCGGGCGGTCAGTTGATTCTTTTCGAAACCCTGCGCATGGGACCGGCCTATCTGGTGTTTCCGTTCATCTCTCTTTCCCCTCTGGTTACCATTTTGCTCTCTTACTGGATTTTGCGCGAGCGGGCCAGCAAACGGGGCTGGGCGGGCATTATTATCGCCCTTTTTGCCATTCCGTTGCTCTCTTACCAGCCGCCCGACAATGGTGCCGCTTCCGGCAGCCTCTGGATTTTCCTGGCTCTGCTGGTGTTCCTGGCCTGGGGAATTCAGGCTTTCGTCATGAAATACGCCAACGAAACCATGAAGGCAGAAAGCATCTTCTTTTACATGATGGTAACCGGATTGTTGCTTATTCCGGTGGCTTTGCTCATGACGGATTTCTCCCAGCCGATTAATTGGGGGTTCAAGGGGCCGTACCTGACGGCAATGATTCAAATTCTCAACGCGGTGGGAGCGCTCTGCCTGGTGTACGCCTTTCGTTACGGAAAAGCCATAATCGTCAGTCCCCTGACCAATGCCGGAGCGCCGGTGATTACCATCATCATCTCGCTGCTGATTTACCAGGTCATTCCCCATCCGGTGACGCTGGCGGGAATGATTTTTGCCGTGGTGGCCGCTTACTTAATGGCCATTGAGTCGGAAGCCGAAGCAGAGGAGGGAGTGGTGGGGAATGATTCCCCTGTGGCGGATTCCAGCCCAAAACAAAGGAAAAAATGATGAAAAAGTGGATCATTCTGGGAATTATTCTGTTCTTTGTCCTGAACGGGGAAAGTGAAAGTTTTTATGTTGCCAAGAGCGGTAGCGACAGCAATCCCGGGAGCCGGGAGGCGCCCTGGTTAACGATTCAGTTCGCGGTAGATCACATGGCCCCCGGGGACACGGTGTGGGTGTACGGGGGCGTTTACAACGAGCTGGTCACGTTTAATCAGAGTGGTTCGGCAAGCGGTGGCTACCTGACCTTGCTGGCCGTGCCGGGGGAATCGGTTGTGCTGGACGGCAGTGGGCTGGTTAATCAGGGGGGCTGGATTCCCGCACTGATTAAAATTATTAATCGCAGCTACATTCGGGTGGAAGGGCTGGAGCTGCGCAATCTGGTATCCGCCAGCGCAAGCCTTTTTCCGGCGGGCATCTGGATTCGGGGCACCTCTCACCACATTGAATTAAAAAACAACCGGATTCACCACATCGAGCAGCACAACGCCGAGGCGGGCGCTCATGGGATTGCGGTGTACGGGACCAGCGCGGTAGCGCCGGTGCACGATATTTTGATTCACGGCAACGAAGTGGACAGTTGCCAGTTGGGCTGGAGCGAATCCCTGGTGCTGAACGGCAATGTGACGGATTTTGTGGTGTGCCACAATGTGGTTCACGACAACAACAATATCGCTTTCGATTTCATTGGCTTTGAAGGGGAGTGTCCCGATCCGGCCCAGGATCAGGCGCGCAACGGTTGGGTGTACGAAAATGTGGCGTACAATATCGACAGTCGCAGTAATCCCAGTTATGGCGGCGAGGCGTCGGCGGACGGATTTTACGTGGACGGCGGGCGCGATATTCTCTTCGAGCGCAACACAGCCTACCGGTGCAACATTGGCTTCGAGCTGGCCAGCGAACACAGCGGAAGGTCCACCAGTGGAATTATTATGCGCAACAACTTTATTTACCACAATTCGGTGGTGGGAATCGCCGTGGGTGGTTACGATCGCAATCGCGGATCTACCGACAGTTGTACCATTGTGAATAACACCCTTTACCGGAATAACAGCGATCAATTTGGCTGGGGCGCGGAAATTCTGGTGCAGTATTATTGCAACAACGTGGTGTTTAAAAACAATTTGATTGAAACCGCGGCCGGAAATCGGTTGGTGGACAACAGCACCGCCACCGGCACCAATCTCACCTTCGATTACAATCTTTACTACAGCAGCGGAACCCCCGTCTGGTACTGGAACGGACGTACCTACACGGCTTTTTCCGCCTACCGGAGCGGTTCGGGGCAAGAAGCGCATTCCCTCTACAACCCGCCGGGGCTGGCACACCCTGAGGAGGGCACTCCCGCGCTGACGGCGGAGTCGCCGGCGATTGACCGCGGGGAAACCCTGGGAAGCGAACTCCTTGGTACACTGGATTACGAGGGCAATCCCCGGGTGGTAAACGGAGTGGTGGACATCGGAGCGAGCGAATTCCAGGGAACTTCCACGGAGCTTTCGGACCCACTTTCTCTCAAAATCCCCACCCGGATGCGCCTGGTGGGGAATTACCCCAATCCGTTCAATCCTACCACCCGAATCGTCTTTGAGTTGGCTGCCACCGCAGCGGTGCGACTGGAGGTGTACAACAGTCTGGGAGAGAAGGTGCGGGTGCTGGTGAATGAACGACTGTCGGCCGGTCGTCACCAGATTGAGTGGGATGGCCGGGATGACGCTGGATTGATCTGCTCCAGCGGGGTGTATTTTGTGGTTTTAAACCGGCGTCAGGCCCATCCGTTGAAAATCCTCTTGTTGCGTTAGGAAAATTTAACGGAATCCTCTGCCACCGGACGGAGTTCTCTCTGCATTCCTTGAAAAACGAAACACAAGGGGAAAAAGAATATGATGGCACCCAGGCGGTTTGTTCTGATTGGATTGGTAGTGATTCTCACTTTCGGTTTTGTCTGGCAGAGGGAAGATTCCGTGCAGTGGATTTACCGGGTCCGTACCTCGGGGCATCCGTTGCATCCGGAAAATGTGGTGCAAATTGTTCGTTCCGCCACCGAGAGCGGAATTTTTGGCATCGAGGTGGACAACGACATTACCGGTCGGTACCACAGTTTCTTACATCCCGACGAAAAACTGGAGACCCTGAAGCGTGTGGCCCGAGAAGCGCATCGGGCCGGAAATCGGGCTTTCGTGTACATTGCCGGTCTGGAATGCATTACGGAAAACGCCGCTGAAAAAGGGCGTTCTTTGTTCAAAGATCACCCCTAGGGGGGGCAGCGCGACCGGCAGGGGCGTCCGGCGGTGTTTGGCGGGGGAGATGCTTTCTGGATTAAAGCGGGCGACGAGGATGTCTGGATCAGCCCCTACGCCTCGGAATGGCGAAAAATATTCATGGAACGGGTTCGCCAGATCGCTGCCACCGGGATTGACGGGGTGTACGTGGATATTCCGTACTGGATGACCCATTTCGAAGGCTGGGAAGATACCTGGGCCAGTTTCGACGATTACACCGTGGAAGCCTTCCGTCGACGTACCGGTTTAGATGCCCAGAAGGATATCCGCTTAGGAGATTTT
>JAJRXE010000118.1 GCA_024276455.1 Calditrichota bacterium | reverse complement strand
TACAAGGTAATGACCGAGAAGATAAATCAAGAATTGAGACGACTGTTTAATCCAGAGTTTCTGAATCGTCTGGATGAATTTATTGTCTTCCGTAAGCTTGCCAAGAAAGAGGTGGTAAAAATTGTGGAATTGTTGATCGATGAGATGCGTGAACGGTTGTTAGAACGGAATATTCAGCTGGAGATCAGCGAGGGTGCCAAAGAATTTATTGCCGAGCAGGGCTACGATCCGGTGCTGGGCGCCAGACCATTGAAACGAGCCATTCAAAAATACATCGAAGATCCTCTTGCGGATGAGATCTTAAAAGGAAAATTCGAAGACGGGTCCACCATAAAAATTAAAATGAAAAACAAAAAGGAACTGGGTTTTTACCTGGTGGAGAAGAATAAAGACATCAAGGTTTAAATAAACTTTTTAGTTTACTTGTTGCGAGGCTGTTTGCCAGGGAAATGAATCTGGCAAACAGCTTTTTTTTTGCGGTCTGGAATCCTCCCGATTGCTCATCAGGAAAAAATAGCTGTTTCAGGAAAGGGTTTTTACGGAGCTATATTCCCCCGTGTCAAAATTGTTAAATCCCTTGCAAAAGATTTTCCTAATTTGGGAGAATCTATTTGGCAGGGGAAACCACCCAATTTCAAATTGGCCAAGCAACAGGTCATCAAAAAGTTCGAACAGGAATATATTCGAGATTGCCTGCAAGCCTGTAATGGAAACATCAGTCAGGCTGCCCGTACCGCCGGATTGCATTTTACGAATTTCTATGCCAAGACGAAAAAGTACCGGATTAAACGCCAGTTGTTCAAATCCTTCCAGAAACAGTAGCGCTTTTACCAGAGCCGCCTTCTCCGGGAATGTTTCATTGCATTTGTCCGCTCCTCTGTGGCGATTCCTTCTTTGGTTCCCGGAGTAGAATAGATCACAAGGTTGGAACAACGGCGCTTGCTGTTTCCGGTAGAAAGAATCTCGGTCCTTTCCCGGGGCGCATTTTCATCTTGAAAGAAATGTTTCGATGTATTAATTTTTAACGAACAAAAGGTGTCTTAATTGCGATGGCAAGCGGAAGCCGGATTGAAGATTACGGATTCGGATTTATTGTAATTGAAGGAAGGCGTTACACTTCCGATGTGATTCTCTACCCTGATCGAGTGGACGATTCCTGGTGGCGCAAGCAGGGGCATCTGCTGCTTTGGGAAGATTTGCCGGTGCTGGAAGAGCGTCCCCCGGATGTCCTCATTGTGGGAACCGGCCGTTTCGGAATGATGAAAATACATCCGGATTTTTTAAATAGGATAGAAGAACGTCAGATTCATTTGATTGCCGAACGCACTGCCAGAGCGGTGGAGGCGTACAACCGTTATTGGAAGGAGGGTGAACGTCGCCTGATTGGGGCGTTTCACCTGACCTGTTAATTCCTCCGAAGGAGCGGTAAACCCCGAAAATAGTTGGCCAGAGGTTTGCGCCGCATGCTTTCCCGGGAAAGAATCGCCGGATTCCCGGCCGTTTGGGTAGCGGCTGCTTTTGCAAGCGGAATTGTGGGGCAAAAATTGCTGCAATGCCCGCTGGTTTGGGTATTGGTTGGCGGACTTTGTCTCGTGGCGGCAGTTTGGTCCCTGACCCGAAGGAAAACGCCCTGGCATGGAATCGGATTGCTGGGGCTGGTTGTTTGGGCGGGAATGCTTCGCCTGGCTCTCTGGCAGGAAAATATTCTGCAGTATCCTTTGTTGCAATATCTTCCGCTGCAGTCGGAGGCGGTTTACGCCCGGGTAATGGTTCCGCCGGTAGCGGGAAGCAAACG
>JAJRXE010000117.1 GCA_024276455.1 Calditrichota bacterium | reverse complement strand
GTTCGACTTGGGATGGGCGGGCTTTTCTTCGAGTGAGCGGATCTGTCCGTCCGGCGCAAAATCGACGACCCCTTTGCCCAAAAACTGCTGCACACCGTGCGGGGCGTGGGTTTCATTCTCTCGGAGGAGGCCCCCTGATGCCCGCCCTGCTGAAAAATGTGCGCACCCGGCTGACCTTCTGGTACGTCCTGGCCCTGACGGTCATTCTGTTACTCTACGCCGGAATCTCCCTGGGGCTGGTGTACATGAACCTGCGCAACAATCTGGACCACCAGCTGGAACAGGATTACGAAATCATCGAAGACCTCATCAACGTCCGTCCGGATGGTTCGGTCTCGCTGGAAGAGGAAGACGATCCCTACTTTCACGAACGCTGGTTCGAAATCTGGTCCACGGACGGGCGCCGCTTGTACGAGAGCCGGCCTTTCACCGGGCGGAGTTTGCCGCCGCTCTCTTCCGGAGCGCAGGAAAAAAGCGGCTTCTCCTTCCACAGCCTGAAGCTGGACCATGACCTGCGGGTGCGGATCCTGAGCGGGAAAATCAACATCGACGGACACTGGTTGTACATCCGCCTGGTGCGCAGCGAAGAGCAGCTGTGGCGGGAACTGCACACCTTCGTCCTGCTCATGCTAATTGCCCTGCCGCTGGCGATTCTGATTGCCGGCTGGGGCGGCTACCTGCTGGCGCGGAAATTTCTGGCGCCGGTAGATCGCATGGCGGAAACCGCCCGCCGGATCGGGGAAGAGAACCTGCAGGAACGGCTGCCGGTGGCCAATCCCGACGACGAACTGGGCAATCTGGCGCGGGCGTTCAACGAGCTCCTGGAACGCCTGCAAAAATCCTTCGAACGGCTGAAGCAATTCACTTCCGATGCCGCCCACGAGCTACGCACGCCCCTCACCGCCATCCGCAGCATCGGCGAGGTGGGATTGCAAGACCGCCGGGATGCCGCCCACTACCGCGAAATCATTGGCAGCATGCTGGAAGAAAATCAGCGGCTTACCCATCTGGTGGACAATCTGCTGTTCCTCTCGCGAGCGGATGCGCGCTCTTTTTCGATACGGCCGGAAACGCTGCAGTTGCTTCCTTTTGTTCGCCAGACGGTGGAATTCATTCAAGCGCTGGCGGAGGAGAAGAATCAACACATCGAGGTCACCGGCCAGAAAGATCTGGTTGTCCGGGCAGACCGGGCGCTGCTCAAACAGGCGCTGCTAAATCTGCTGGACAACGCTATTAAGTATTCCCCGCAGAACAGCGAGATCATCGTTCGTTTGCGATCCGGGGAAAATGGTGTCGCCCTCATCGAGGTAACCGACCGGGGACCGGGAATTCCCCCCGAGCACCGGGAAAAAATCTTCCAGCGTTTCTACCGGGTGGACAAAGGGCGCTCCCGGGAAATGGGCGGCAGCGGACTGGGACTTGCCATTGTCCGCTGGGCAGTGGAAGCCCAGGGCGGAACGGTGCAGGTGGAAAGTAAAACCGGGGAAGGCAGCACCTTCCGGATCATTCTACCAAAAGAGCAAGAAGAAGGGAGAAAATCAGCGGACAGGCATCGTTAAGGAAATAAACATTGCACCAAACCACAATATTACGGAGGAACCGATGGCACCACACGACATCGCCAAGGCACTGGAAATCTGGACCTTACAAACTTTATTGAACCTTTCCATCATTCTGGGACTTCTCTCCCTGGGGCTGGCCATTGTGCAGCCGTATTATCAATCGCTCCGCAAACACCTGACCCTGCGGGTTTCGATTGAGCTCTGGGACGTCTTTACCATTCTGGTGGCCGACATTTTTTTGGTCCTGGTGGTGGTGGTTGGTTTTTTCATTCTCAATCCGGACATCATGGCGGACATTAAAGTGGCGGTTCCCTTTGTTCCGGTGGCCACCATTTTGTTTGCCATTGCGCTGGTGTTGCGCCTGTTCCACGGAGGGCACCGGGTGGGCGAACCCCAATTCCTGACCGCCACCTACCTGATGCTCACCGCCAACCTGGTGAACATCATCGGATTTTCTTTCGTCATGGAAGCGCCCGGCGGGGAATATCTGGCGCACCATCCCAGCGCTTTCTGGACGTTCGTTAAAACCCATCTGCGCTCCAATGCCGATCCGCACGGTCTGGAGCTTGCCCAGATTACCTTTTACATCTGCTTTCCCATTCTCATGGCGGTATTTTTGTGGGGATTCGCCAGCGCTCTGAGCCATCTGAAAAAAACCGAGGTGGTGAAATGATTCGCCACGAATGGAAACTTCGGGAGAGGGATTGCACCGGTTGCGGAATTTGCGCGGACGTTTGTCCGGAAGGAGCCATTCGCATGACCCGGGAAATGGCTTACCCGGAACCCCTTCCGGGACGCTGCACCGGCTGTCTGATTTGTGTGCACGAATGCCCCTTCGAGGCCATTGAAGTGCTCGAAGTTGTGGAAATTAATGGGTAACCCCGGACTTTTCCGGTCTTTGAAAAGGCTGGAATACCGGAAATTTGAATCCACTAAAATAAAAAAGGGAGGAAAGGCATGAGAACCAAAAGATTGCTCCTTATCGGTCTGACCGTGATTCTCCTGTGCTCCTTCGGCTATTTGATTGCCCAGGAGGAGAAAGAGGAGCACGGGGAGACGGACGAAATTGAATTTACCTTCGAGAATATTCCGGTGGGTAAAATTCCGACCGGCTGGAAAATTGAAGCCACCAATCAGAAAGGACCGTTAGCCACCTGGCAGGTGGTGGAGGACAAAACGGCGCCCTCCGGCAAAAAGGTGCTGGCGCTCACCAGTCCCAACCACACTTTTGGTGGTACCTTCAATTTGTGCTGGACGGATCAGATTAAATTCAAAGACGGGGAGATCGAGGTAAAATTCAAAGCCAACAGCGGGGTGGAAGACCAGGGCGGCGGCGTGATCTGGCGCGTTCAAGACGAAGACAACTATTACATCTCGCGCTACAACCCCCTGGAAAACAATTTCCGAATTTATTATGTGAAGGAAGGCGCCCGGCGCATGTTGGCCAGCGCCCGGATTAAGCTGCCGGCCCACCAATGGCACGAGCTGAAAATCAAGCACAGCGGAAAGAAGATTAGCGGCTATTTGAACGGCAAAAAGCTGCTGGAAGTGGAAGACAACACCTTCCCGAACGCCGGGGGAGTCGGTTTGTGGACCAAGGCCGATGCCGCCACCGCCTTCGACAATTTCGTGGTGGATTTGGAAGATTAGCC
>JAJRXE010000116.1 GCA_024276455.1 Calditrichota bacterium | reverse complement strand
GGTACCGGGAATTGATCGGAAACAGTCCCCCCATGGCGCAGGTGCGGGAAAAGATTCAGCTGGCGGCGGCCAACGATTTTATGGTACTCATCAGCGGGGAGAGCGGCACCGGAAAGGAATTGGTCGCGCGCCTGATTCACAAACAAAGCGCCCGGGCGCAGGAAATCTTTCTCCCGGTGAACTGCGGCGCGTTGCCTGCAGAGTTGCTGGAGAGCGAACTGTTCGGCTACGAAAAGGGAGCTTTCACCGGCGCCACCCGGCGCAAACTGGGAAAGTTCGAGCTGGCCACCGACGGAACCCTGTTTCTGGACGAGGTGTCGGAATTGAGTCTAACCGCGCAGGTGAAATTGCTGCGGGTGCTTTACAACAAAGAGTTCGAACGGCTGGGGGGAACCGCGGTGCTGCGCACCAATGCGCGCATTATTGCCGCCACCAACAAAAATCTGGAGCAGCAGATGCGGGAGGGGCGTTTCCGGGAAGACCTCTACTACCGCCTCAATGTGTTTCCCATTGAGCTGCCCCCGCTGCGGGAGCGCAAAGAGGACCTTCCCCTGCTGGTGGATTATTTCCTCCGCCAGAAAGGGCAGGAACTGCGCAAAGCAAATGTTCGTCTGGACCCGGCTGCCCTGGAGGTGTTCCGCCAGTACGACTGGCCCGGGAACATCCGGGAGCTGGAGAACATCATCACCCGCCTGATTATCCTTGCCCGGGAGGAGGTAATCACCGTGGACATGGTGGCGGCCAACCTGCAGGGGAAATCTGATCCGAAGACCTCTTATTTTGCCACCGGAGAATTGAGCTGGGAGCAATTGAACCGTCTGAAAAAGCAGGCCAGCGAGGCGGCCGTACAACGGGTGGAAAGAGAATTCCTGGACAAGCTGCTGAAAAAATACCGCCACAACGTGATTGCCGCCGCCCGCGATCTGGGGGTGAACAAGACCACCCTCTACCGGATGCTCCAGAAATACCGCAAAGTTTGAGGGGAGGACGTTTCGACCGCGAGCCCGGCGTTAGAATAGAATTATTAGAATGTTACCCGTTTTCCCATCATTCGGGTGATTCGTAGGAAAAACCACCGTTGTCCCTTCTGACCGGTTTTTTCAATTGGATTAGGCGATTGCCCGTCAAGAAGTCGGTGGAATGGTGTGCTGACCCCGACGGGAGAGCCGGGCGGGTTTCTCAATTAAAACAATCAGGAGGGCCGCCACCATGACCAAGGTGCTCATTATGGCAACCACTTCCAGGGAAATTACCAGGGCGAAGATATTAACCACATTCCAGGTGGTGTGCCACAGGGCCACCATCAGGATGCTGCCCCCGGTGCTGTTGTAAAGAAAGGTAAGCCAGATGGCGCCAGCGAATAAGCCCAAAAAGAAGCCGATGAGCGGGCCAATGCCGAACTCGAAACGGTAGAAGAACATTGGGAGGTGCCAGAGAGCCCAGATCAGCGCCAGGATAAAAGTGGCCGCCAGGGCGCTTCGCGGGTATTGCAGTCGGGGCAGAGCAAACCCCCGCCAGCCGGCTTCTTCCCCGATTCCGTACGCGATGGCAGACAGCAACGAGCCGCCTATCCAGAGCCCCGTCCCGTACGGTCGACCGGCCAGCTTTGCAAAATCCGGCCAGGGATTTCCGGAGAGACGCAGCAGCAGAACGGCAAGCAAAAACAGGGCGAAGGGACTGAAAGCGGACACCCCCCACCAGAGCGGCCCGACCTTCCAGCGGGTCATCCGTTGCCGGAATTCCGCCAGACCCGCTTTGCCGTTCGCCACCGCGGTAACAATGAGCGCCGCCCCGATCGGTCCCAGGGCTCCCAGCACGTGCCAGTGTTCCGAGATGTTAAACGGGAGCAGCTTTTGTCCCGCCAACACCAGCGGCAGCACCAGGAGCCAGGTGATGCTCAGGGCCAGGACAAAATAAGCGGCAAGGGGGTGCTTTTTAATCCGTTCTAACAGTTGAAAAATAATAGCGCGTCCTTTCAATGCTTCTGGATTGAGTGATTATGGTATTGACTTTCCTGCGTCGATTTGGTTTAACCGGACTTACCGGATACCGAAACGAATTCTTAGACTGCCGCGAGCGGTAATAACCGTGCTGAAGCCGTGGAGAATTGCTCCGGCGTTTATTGGTCGTTACTTATCCCCGTTACAAGTTCAACTTGGGACAATGAGTAAAACGATGCTTCCAATCCTCTGGTTTTAATGTTCTCACCGTTAAGCGTATTATAAAAAATTTGTAAAAATAAGTCAAACAAGATGTGCTTAATCGTTCAACTTTTTGGGGGTGCCCCCGGGTGGCGAAATTCCCGAGAGAGAAACAGTCCTGCTTGCCTCCCGGTTTTGGGCACTCTGTCAGAGCTTCTTGGGTTAACAGATGGTTATTCCCCCGGAGTGCAACCTCAGGCCGTAATCTTCCCACCCTTTGGGCTTGTTTTCCAGAAATTAACAATAACCAGCGGAACGGATACCTCGCTTCTTTATTTCCCATTACTCCTTTCTCCGTTTCCCCGATTCCCCGGTTCTCCGTTTCTCCGTTTCGCCCTTTCGCCCCTTCTTCTTACCACTCCCTCGCCGGTTCCTCATTTCCGGGTTTGCTCAGAAAACCCCCGGGGCGTATCCGGCCGATTATCCGGATCACTCCTTGCCTCACCCCGATTTTAATGCCTATATTGTTTTTCTGGATTTGCTTGGTAACTTTTTGAAAAGAAATCCGTAAACGTTCCCGAAAAAAGAAATGATTTCACACTAAATGGAGGATCTATGAAACGATTAGGGTATTTGGGAATTCTGGTGCTGGTGAGCCTGGCGCTGTTGGCCTCCTGCACCCAAAAGCCGCAGGGTTTTCAGGTGCCGGTGGAATACCACAAGCTGGACAATGGGCTGAAGGTGGTACTCTCTCCGGATCACACCGCGCCTACTGTGGTGGTGGCAGTGTATTACAACATTGGTTTTCGGATTGAACCGAAAGACCGCACCGGGTTTGCCCATCTGTTCGAACACATGATGTTCCAGGGTTCCGCCAACCTGGGCAAGATGGAATTCATCAAACTGGTGCAAAGCAATGGCGGGGTGCTGAACGGTTCCACCCGTTTTGATTTTACCAATTATTTCGAAATTGTTCCTGCCCACAAGCTGGAAACAGTGCTCTGGGCAGAAGCCGACCGCATGCGGAGTCTGGCCATTACGGAAGAGAATCTCCGCAACCAGAAGGATGTGGTGATTAACGAGGTGAAGGTGAATGTGCTCAATCGGCCCTACGGCGGTTTCCCCTGGCTGGATTTACCGCAGTACGCCAATGAGAACTGGTACAATGCCCACAATTTTTACGGCGATTTGTCCGACATTGAAGCGGCTACCCTGGAGGACGTGAAGAAGTTTTTCGACACCTATTACTCCCCCAACAACGCCGTGGTTGTGGTGGTGGGCGATTTTGAACCGGCCGAAGCGCTGGCAATGATCAAGAAGTATTTTGGCGACATTCCCTCCGGTGAGTTGCCGCCACCGCCGGACATTTCCGAGCCGCGACAGGAGAAGGAAAAACGCTTCACCAAAGAAGATCCCCTGGCCAATCGTCCCGCCCTGGCTTTTGGTTACCACATGCCGGAACGCAACACCCCGGAGTATTATGCCATGGGGCTCATTGACCAGATTCTGCTCCAGGGAGAGGACAGCTGGTTGTTCCAGAAACTGGTGCAGGAAAAAGGGTACACCGGTTCGGTGCGGGGCGGCATCAATATGCTGGGCAACATGTTTAATTACAACGGACCCATGCTGTGGGTCGGGTATCTCTTCCACGATTCCAATGTGCCGACGGATTCCATCCTTACCGCCATCGATCAGGTGATTGGCCGCCTGCAGGAAAAACCGGTCGATCAGGCCACCCTGGACCGCGCGTTGGTGAAAATGCGGTCTTACATGTACGACATGCTGGGCGGTTTTTACGGCTTTGGTCGGGCGGACTTACTGGCCGCTTTTGCCCTGTTCGACGATAATCCGGCGCGGATTAATCAAATCGAAGCCCAGTTCCGTGCCGTCACGCCGGAATTGATCCAGAAAACCGCCAGAGAATACCTGCGATCCACCAATCGTACGGTTCTGATGGTTGAACCTAAAGCGGCATCTTAAGAAGGAGGACACACAATGAGAACAAAAATAAGATTTACGGTTACTTTTGCGCTGATTCTGGGGCTGCTTTCGCTGACTTTTGCCCAGAAACAGCAACCGCCCAAAGGTGGAAAGCCAAAAGATTTCAATTTGCCGCAAAAAACCACCTTTACGCTGGACAACGGGCTGAAGGTAACCCTGGTTCCGTACGGTTCTCTGCCGAAAGTGACGGTGGGTATTTCCGTGCGGGCCGGCAATCTGAATGAAAAAGAAAACCAGGTGTGGCTGGCGGATTTAACCGGCGATTATCTGAAAGAGGGGACCACCAGTCGCAGTGCCAAGGAAGTGGCCGAACAGGCCGCGAATATGGGCGGCGATATTAGCGTTAATGTGGGAGAGGATCAAACTTTCCTCTTTGGCGATGTGTTGAGCGAGTTCGGGCCCCAATTGGTGGATCTGATGGCGGATGTGATCAAACATCCTGCCTTCCCGGAATCGGAGTTAGAGCGCTTGAAAACCAATCTAATCCGTAATCTGCACCTCAGCAAATCGCAGCCCCAGATGCTGGCCCGGGAGCAGTTTCTGAAAGCGCTTTACGACGGCCATCCCTACGGACGCATGTTCCCCACCGAGGAGATGATCCGCCGTTACACCATTGACGATGTGAAGAGTTTCTACCAGGACAATTTTGGCGCCCGGCGCACCCATCTTTACGTGGCGGGTCGGTTCGACCAGAAAGCCGTAGAGGCGGCCATTTGCAAAGCGTTTGGGGATTGGAAGGAAGGTCCCGAACCGCTCATTGACATTCCTAAACCCCGCAGTGGACGGATCGTCTATCTGCTGGATCGGCCCGGTGCACCGCAATCCACTATCTACATCGGATTACCGGTGATCGATCCCTCCAATCCGGACTATTTGCCCCTGCTGGTGACCAACACCCTGCTGGGCGGTAGCTTCGCTTCCCGAATTACTTCCAACATTCGGGAAGACAAGGGGTACACCTATTCGCCTCGCAGCATGGTCTCCACCCATTACCGAGACGCTTACTGGGTGGAAGCGGCCGATGTGACCACCAAATATACCGGCGCGTCCCTGAAGGAAATCATTAAAGAGGTGAAGCGATTGCAAAACGAACCGCCCGCCAAAGAAGAGCTGGAGGGCATTCAGAATTACATGGCTGGGACCTTTGTGCTGCGCAATTCCACCCGGCAGGGGATTATCGGGCAACTGGCTTTTCTGGATTTGCACGGTTTGCCGGACAGTTACCTGACCAATTTTGTTAAGAATGTGTACGCGGTAACTCCGGAGAAAGTCCAGGAGATGACCCGGAAGTACCTGAAGGATCAGGACATGATTATCGTGGTGGTGGGCGATAAGAAAGTGGTGAAAAAGCAGTTAACCCCGTTTGGAAAAGTGGTTATGCCCTGAATTTGTCCGGAAAGAAAGGGTAGTAAGCAAAAAGCACTGTCGGAGTGGTTCTGGCAGTGCTTTTTTATTGCCCGCCAATTCCCTGAATGACACGAAAACGGGCAATGATTTAAAAATCCTGAGCGTCCCGGAAGGGACACAGTGAACTTAGCCCCGGATTTCCAATCCGGGGAAAACGGAGGGCAACCAAACCAAAGAGAGTCCCGCCACAGGGACGACAGAAAGAAACTGCGCAAGCATGAAGCTTGCGGCTACCTCGGTTAAGGAAATTACATTAACCACCCGGACCGGCGGAGCCAGAACTCCCTCGCCTTCTCATCTATTTTTTGCCCGCTCCGATAAAATTAAAATGACATTTTCAGGGCAGAATACTCGAATTTTAATTCGTATTCATCGGTACTGTTCGAGGGCAGCAAAAATTTCCATTTTTTTTCATTTCCCCAACAAAATGATTGGCTCCCTTTAAAAAAAATGTTATTATTTGTAAAAAAACGTGGGTTGCCCCTTGCTGTATTTCTTTTTGAAACCGCTGGTAAAATTGATTCTCTTTTTCTATTTAAAAGAGATTGAGGTGCGTTGCCCGGAAAATATTCCCTCCCGGGGACCCGCCATTCTGGCCATTAATCACCCCAACAATTTGCTGGACACCTTGATCGTCAGCAGCAGGTTTGCGCCCCGGATTCATTTTCTGGCTACCGGACGGCTGTTCAAAAATCCCCTCCTGGGCGCGTTTCTTCGCAAAGTGGGACTGATTCCGGTGTACCGGCGCGAGGATAGTCCCAATCACCGGGAAGCCAATAAGAAAACCTTTGAGGAATGTTACCGCGCCCTGGAAGCGGGAAAGATTCTGGGAATTTATCCCGAAGGCACCACCCACGCCGATTGGCAGGTGAAACGCATCAAAACCGGGACCGCCCGGATTTTGTTAGAAGCGGAAAAACGCAACCATTTTCGGCTGGGGGTGAAACTGATTCCGGTGGGATTGAACTTTGCCTCCCGGCGGAAATTTCGCACCTCGGTGACCATCAATGTGGGCGAGCCGGTGGAGACCGCTGAGTTTTTTGAGCCGTACGCCCGGGGAGATTTTAACGCCGTGGAGCAATTAACCGACAAATTACAGCGAGCCATCGAGAACGAGGTGAAACATCTGGGGGAATCCGCCCTGCAGCAGTTTATTAACGAACTGGAAGCCTTCTACAAAGAGGATTTAATCTCGGAACTGCAGCAGGCCAAGCATCTTTCCAAAAACGAGGTGGACAACTTTCGCCTTAGTAAAAAATTGATCGGCGGGGTGGAGTTTTACGCCCACCACCATCCGGAAGTGATTACCCACATCTGGGATCGCATCGAAGCCTATTCTCGCAAGCTGCGCCGCCTGCATCTCAAAGATGTCCAGATCCGCAAAGAAGTGGATCGCAATATTAAACCGCTGCGCTACCTGCGCATTGGGTTTATCGG
>JAJRXE010000115.1 GCA_024276455.1 Calditrichota bacterium | reverse complement strand
CAGCTGCAGCGCCAGCCCCAGATCCATTAACCGCTGGTCTTTCGCCAGCGGTACCAGCTTAACCGGCAAATACTCCCCCCGATTCGGTCCCACAAAACGGTACACTCCCAGCCGCTCTTTTCGGTAGCTTCCCTTGCCTGCCCCCACGCCGGTAAAGCGCACGGTGTAGTCGCCCTTTGCCGTTCCCACGTATTTGTAGTACCGGTAGGACCGACCTTCGATTAAGGTGTCCGCCGGGGTGTAGTTCCCCTTGCCTTCTCCCACGTAGTTAGCGCCGTCTACTGCCGCCTTCAGCGGGTCGTCGCCGGCCATTTTCAGAGCTTCTTTTTCTTCCTCCGTCAAAGGGGCGCTGTCTTCCAGCAGATTCCGGGTGTCGTCCCATTCCCGGAAAAGGCGCACATCGAGGTCCAGCGCGTTGCCGATCTTCATTCCCCGGGCCGACACCCCCAGCAAAGATTTGCCGTAACGCTGGTAAGTGTCGGCGTATTCAAAATCCACTTCAATGCGATCTTCGCTGGTAATGAGCCGCTTGTTAGTGAAGGTGATTTGCCCCAGACTGTAATCGATGATGTAATCGTTGTTCTCCCCGCGAACCTGCAAAACGCCGTTCACGTAAACCTTCTCCGTACCCGCCAGCACAATGATTTCCCGTTCCCCGTTTTTTCCCACCAGCTGGTACGGTCCCTGGCGCCCCTCCTGTCCCAGAAACTGGTTGCTGTGGAAGGTTCCCCGGGTGGTGGCGTAGGTAATCTGCGCGCGGTAGGAACCGAAATTTGCCCGGGCGCTGACCCCCTGAAGCTTGCGGGTAAAGCTGCCAAACGAAGAACCGCCGTAAGTCAGGTTGAAGTCGCCCACCGTTCCGCCCACGTGGGGACTCTCGATTTTCACAAACACTTTGTCCACTTCCCGCAGCGTCTGGGTGTTTCCTTCCGGCTGAATGGGAGTGCTTTCGTCCGTTAACGCCGCCACAATGCGCACCTCGGGCGTCAGGTAGCCGGACAACTGCAGGTTCAATCCGCTGTTGAGGGTCAGATCGCGGTTATTCCCGATTTCGATTCCCCGGACGATGCTGCCGCTGCGCTGCAAATTAGCGCCCGCCTGATCCAGGTCTTCCAGAATGCCCGGCAACGTTACCGATTGGTAAGCGGCGGAATCCCGGGCGGCGCTGTCGGGAGCTTCCACCTTCTTCAACTCCCGGTGAGAATATTCCGGAATCAGAGGGAAAGGGTACTTCCGGTAAATAATTATCAATGAATCGCCGGATTGAACCGGGGTGACAAACTGCAAAAGCCCTTCCCGCTCGGAAAGGCGGTAGTGGATTCCGGGAAGCAGTTTGAAGCGGTTGAGGTAGATTCGCTCGCTGCGGGGAATAAGGAAACGGTCGGGGAGCTGGTAGCGAGTTAACTGGCTATCCGGCACCACCAGCAGGGTGTCGAACGGGACGTCCAGAAAGAGCTTCGCGGTGGAAGCCTCCTGCCCGAATATTGGCAACTGCCACAGGAGTCCCAGGACACTCATTGCCACCCAAAATGTCGACTGCCGGATGTTGTTCACGGTTCAACACGTTCTTTCGTCAAGTTCCTGTAGCAATTGCGCCGGGTACGGCCCTCCTTTTTCGCTCCCAAATTCTTTCCGAAATCAATCCTTTTTTTGATCGCCGCCACTTATTATCGGCGGTTTTTTGTTTTTTAAAAATGTTTATTTGCCGGGGTTCTTCATTTTTTCGTGGCGGAAGCGGTTTTTAAAAATCCAGCATTTCCGATTGGTCAACAGGTAGAGGTAATTCATCCCCTGCCCTTTCACAAAGGCCATGGCCACGTCCACCAGCACGTCTTCCGACCCGGGCAGCGTCCAGGTGGCTAAAAACCGCCCGTCCTGCCGGAAGAAGAAGACCCGGCGGGAGCGGCCATCCGCCACCAGCAACAAATCCGGCGAGGTGAGGTGCAATCCCAGGGGGCGGACAAAGTCCGGATGTTTGATTTCCCGCAGGAAATTGCCCAGGTAATCGTACACCAGCACGGCACTCTGCCCGGGATCGCTGACAAAAATCTCGTCCCGGCCGCTGATGGCAATCTGGTAGGGCTCCAGCAATTGCCCCAGGTTCTCCCCCGGTTCTCCGAATGCCAGTTTGGGACGGTTAAAGCGGTCAATTTTAATCACTCTGCGGTTCAATTCTTCCAGCACAAATAAATCGTACTGCCCGGAAACCGCCACACTCAACGGTTGCTCGAAGTAAAAAGGACTCTCGCGGTCGGTAATGGCGTATTCTCCCACGTAGTTCAAACGGGAATCGTAGCGCACAATACGATTGTTGTTGTAATCGGCCACAAAAATGTTGAGGGTCAAATGGGCATCCACATCCTGCGGATCGCTAAACTGCTCCGCCCCGCTGCCGAATCCCCCGATTTCGCGCAGAAAGACCCCGGCGGGAGTGAATTTTAACAGCCGGTGCCGTCCCCGATCGACAATAAAGACGCTACCGTCGGAATCCAGGTCCAGCGCCACCGCATCCTGGAAGGCACCGGAAGGCGAATCGCTTCCGTCGAAAACACCCAGCGGCTCCCAATGGGTTAACACCGTCGCCAGGTCGCCTGGCTGGGAGAATACGCCGTGGATGGCCCAGACGGTCAACAGCAGAGTAAGTTTAATCCAACGCCCCATCGGATTGCCTGCTTTCTTTTGCTTTCTCTTTTCTGTCCACCGGCCGTTCCCGAATCAGGCCGGTAATGTGATCTTTGAAAATCAATTTACACCCGGGCGGCAGCTGCAGGTGCTTTTCCTCTTTGCCGAAGTGAGGGAGGTAAATATTCTGGAATCCCAGCTTGACGGCCTCCTGAATCCGGGCGACCATCTGGCTCACCGGGCGGATTTCGCCGCTGAGCCCAATCTCGCCGATAAAGAGAGAACGGGGTTTCAGGGGTTGATCGATCAGGCTGGAGTAAACCGCCAGAGCCAGGCCGAGATCAATTCCCGGATCGTTTATTCGCAAACCGCCCACAATTTTCACAAACACGTCCGAATAGCTGAAATTGAGCCCGCAGTGTTTTTCCAGAATGGCCAGCAGCAGCGCCAGCCGACGGTGGTCAAAACCGCTGACGGTCCGCTGAGGCACCCCGTAATTGGAGCGCGAAACCAGAGCCTGCACTTCGGCCAGCAGCGGACGGCTTCCCTCGAAGTTGCTCACCACCGAGGTACCGGGTTGCCGATCGTTAAAATGAGAAAGAAACAGCAGCGAGGGATTGTCCACTTCCTGCAGCCCCGCTCGCTCCATTACAAATAATCCCACCTCATTGGCAGACCCAAAGCGATTTTTCAGCGAACGGAGTAAGCGGTAGCGGTAAAGCTGATCGCCTTCGAAATAGACCACCGTGTCCACCGCGTGTTCCAGCAGTTTCGGTCCGGCAATGCTGCCGTCTTTGGTGATGTGACCAATCAGAAACACGGCGCTCTGGCTCTCTTTAGCCAGACGAAACAGTCGGGCACTGCACTCGCGAATCTGACTCACATTTCCCGCCGTGCCGCTGATCTGGTTGGAGAAAACAGATTGAATGGAATCCACAATTACCACGGCCGGATTCAATTCCCGGGTCCGGCGCAGAATGTTCTCCACTTCCGTTTCCGCCAGCACGGGAATGGGAAGCTGGGCCAGATTGAGGCGCTCCGCCCGCAAGCGCACCTGTTCCAGAGATTCCTCCCCGCTGACGTACAGCACCCCCACCCCCTGCGCCAGCAGTTTTCCGGCCACCTGCAACAGCAGGGTCGATTT
>JAJRXE010000114.1 GCA_024276455.1 Calditrichota bacterium | reverse complement strand
TTCTCCAGGGCTGTTTTTAAGCTCTCCCGCATCCGCTCAATCGCTTCGGCCAACAGACCAATTTCGTTTTTCACTACCACATGTACCGGTCGATCAAATTCCCCCAGGCTGATTCGATTGGCGCTCTCGGTCAACAAAGCGATTGGCCGGGTAATTTGCGACGTCACAACAATATAAATAATGATAATCGCTAACAAAGAACCAATAATAAAAACCATGCTTAAATAAAGCAAATTCTGAAAGACCTTCTCTCTGACCCATGCCTGATCCATTCCGACCCGGACAAATCCCAACAACCCCTCTTTTATCGGAACGTAAATATCGTACACATGGGAATTCTCTGATTTCACATCGATATATCTGACAACAGTCTTATTTTCGTAATTTTTTTGGAAAAGTTGAACATTTCTTACTTCTTTGGGAATTTTTTTGTTGTAAGTATCGGTTATTATTTGATTATTGAAATCTTCAATCAAGATGTATTGAACATTTCCCAGGTAACGGAATTTCTCTATTCCGGCTTTCAGGGCCACAATATCGTCTTCGATTAGTTTCTCCGCCGCCACTTCCCCGATTGTTCTTCCCAGCATTTCCCCCTGCTCAATCAAACTCTGGGTGAACAATCGAGTCAAATAAATCCGGGTAACTATCAGGGTCACGGTGCAAAATAGCACCATTCCCGTCAGTAATATAATGACAATTTTCCAGCGAAGACTTAAAAATTTTTCCTGTTCCATTATTTTAACAACCTTTTTCGAACCAGAGGTAAAATTGACTTCTGAAATTTTACCCGTTTTTTTTCATTTTCGATTTCAAGAGAGAGGAATTCGATAAGAACCGGGAGCAGGCTCAATGGCACTTTGGGGCGCTTACAGTTCAATTCGTTTAAAACCTCATCAACCAAAAGCGAGGCTACCGGCCCCATTACCAGCAGAAATCCCTGTTCCAGTTGCGCAAGCTCTTCCTCTGTCAGATATTCCCTTTCCTTCTCATCCCCCACCCGGTTCAGCAACCCTTTGTCAATCAGATTTTGAAAAATTTCCCGGGTCTCGCTCTTGCTTAAATCCAGCGTGTCGGCAATAGCCTTGACGGTCTTTTTTCCGTCCAACTGGGCAATAACCGCCCATTCCAGTTGACGTAAATTGGAATTCGCGGGTACTCGGGCCGAAATTAATTCGAAAACATCCTGGTCATCCACTAAATAGTCTGTCGAGTAGGTATTTTTTCCCATATTCCTTTAAATCTTTTTCTCACTCCGGGTTCCCAATCCCGCCCTCCCATTTATTCCGTTGCCATTTTAATCGGTATCGAGAGTTTTTGCAAATATTCAATTTCTATTTGATCTAACCATTTTTTGTTTAAAACGTCCTGCTGGCCCGGAGCACGTTTTTTTATTAATTTCTGAAAACGGGGATTAGCGTTCAATTCGTCGATGGCCACATTGCTCAGTAAGCGCAATAAAATGAAATTCAGGCGAGATTTTCCCACTACAACCAGGGTAAGCTGGGAAAAAGTACGAGCGTAAATTTCCCCCCGCTCCCATTGCACCACAATCTCTTTTACGGACGGATCTCCCAAACGCAGAATCGCAAAAGTTTGCAGAATGTGCAGTCCCAACGCCTCCACAATCTTGGCATTAAAATCGGGCGACGCCCACTTCTGGACGACCCGACCGCTATGATCGAACACAATCACGGCATCCACAAACGGTGCGTGAGTCAAGTCTTTAAAATACTCCAGAATCATGAATTACTCATTATTTTCTGTACCACTTGTTGAGGATTGAACACCTCAATAATTGCAGCGAATTGGGGAAGTCGTTGAACATGCTCAATCGCTTTGGTCAGATTCATTTTACGCTTTTTGCGGGCAGGGATTTTTTCCATGATCAGGCGCAAAATGAAGGTGAGGGCTTCATTGACCTGATTCACGGCTAACACTGCCCGGGCATTTAATCGCCCGTCCACCAGAGTCAGTTCGTTTCTACCCGGATTCAAAAAGCTAAAGCGCGTGGCCGCTTGCAACAGAGATTCTAACCAGTAAATTTCGAATTTTTTGGTGCGCATGATCCGATCGAATTCGCTCTTGAAAATCATAATAATGTTGTTCCAGAATTCCAACACGACCGAATCTTCGCCAGGAAAGATCAAATCGGTTTGCTCATGAATGTATTGGATGTCCAGAGCACGATAGACCCGGATTTCGGGACTAATGAGGTCGCCAATTTCCAGAATTTTGTTGTACACCGCCTCTCCGGAAATCATTCGCCCGGTGCTCGACATGACCACCGACTCCACCGGAATGCCTTCGAGTAAGTAAATGGTTCCCATCCCCTTTTTCAACCCGAAATGAATATCCATGTAGCCGGTTAATCCCCGTTCTTGCAAATCCTGTAATATGGGTACAACTCGGGGATCGTAAAATTGTTTTTCGTCTTTAAAGAATTCCGCACCCAACACCGCCGCCAGCACAACAGCCACTTCGCTGGGAAGACGGTGAACATCGATGGAGCCATCGGGATGGCGGGCAAGATCGAAAATACGCAAGGCAGCGTTGGTGCCTACCATGGTGGTATTCTTTTCGGAACTTTGCGCCTGGGTAATCTTACCGCCGTCAAGCACCAATATCCCTTCGTACTCCCAGAAATTCAACCGCACGTAGCCGCTAAAACGGCTTTCCTTCAGCTCTGTTAACAGGGCGACAAAATTGGTGAACTTTGTTCCTAAATCGCGGTGCAGTATTTGTCCTGGAGGAAGTAACACCTACTCATCCTTGTTTTTTCGAATATTGCGTAAAATTTTTTCCACGCGTCCAATAAAATCGGGAACTAAGAGACGTAAATCCGTTTCAATCACCACCAAATGGGGTTTCAGCTCCAGAATAAACAAATAATTCGCTTCTTTTCGTATTAAAATGTAACGAAAAGACTCGCTGTAGAAAAGCGATAAGGACTTTTTTAACTTGTACCAGGTGAACGCCACAATGGCCGGAAAATTGCGGTTGCCGGCTTTTCCTTCGATGAGCCGCCCCTGGTAATCGAGTACAAACACATTTTTGACTTCCGGTTGCTCCGACAGAGAAGAAAAGACCTGCTTGGGAATCGGGGTGGAAAACACCTGCTTTTCGTCTAACAGTCGCAATCCTTCCAGCACCACCGAATTCCAGGGGCGATGAATGGTTTGCGCCGGCGCCTCGATGCCATTTTCCACCTTGAATTGTCCGTCCTTCAACCCCAGCATCTCGTGCACAGCCCGTTCGCCCAAATAGGGATTGAATTCGGCATGGACTATCTGGCCCCCGGCAAAATAAATCGTGCCTTTTTTCTCCGGTGTCAGCACGGTCAACTTGGCCACATTGCGTTCAATGCAGTTGATCTGAATGATGTTCACCAGTTTGAGGTCTTTTAAATTTCCTACCAGTACCATAAATGTCACGAAATCATTTTAAAAACGAGTTCCCGGATCTCATGCAGGTCGAAGGGTTTCTCGATGTACTTTTCCGCCCCCCGCAAGAGGGCTTCCTCCCGCCGTTCATCCGAGCCGTAGGCGGTAATTACAATCACCTTGGTCTCCGGGTTTTGCGATTTAATTATTTTCAGCAGCTCCAACCCATCCAATCCCGGCATGGCGATATCGGTAATCACCACATCGAATTTGCCGTCCTCCAGCAGCTTTAAAGCTTCCATTCCCGACTCGGCCGTTAACACTTCGCATTCAATGGGGGCCTTAATGAAGGACTGGTACAGACTAAATGTGAGGGTCTCTTCGTCATCGACAATCAGGATGCGCTTAAAGCCTTGCATGATTTCTCCTCATGCCATGGATGAACCATATTAACGATGAATAAACGCCGGAATGGCTAAAATAAATGTCGCGCCTTTTTCCTTTCCCCGGACGACGTCTATTTTCCCACCGTTCTCCTCAATCAAACGGCTACAAATGGAAAGTCCCAAACCAACTCCGTCCGTTTTAGTGGTAAAAAAGGGATTGAATATTTTTTCGATGTGTTGCTCGGGGATTCCTACCCCGGTGTCCGAAATTTCTACAATCACGTAAGTCACTTCGTGGTTGTTAATATTCAAATTTTCTCGTTCTTTGTCCAACACCTTCAGTTTCTTACTGCGAGTGCTGACCCGTAGTTCTCCGCCTTCCGGCATGGCATCGATACTGTTCAAAAACAGGTTAAGAATCACCTGCTCGATCTGGGTTTCGTCCACGTACACCTGCGGGACATTCTCGGCAAACGAAGCCACAAATTTAATATTGCGTTTCTGTAACTTGGGCGCCAGCAGAAGGTACACCCCATCGATAATCATTTCGATGTTGTGAAAAGCCAGCTGAGGCTTGGTAGGTTTCGCAAACTTAAAGAACTCCTGTAACAAGCGGTTTGCTTTGTCCACCTCGCGCACAATGCGCTGGATTAGTTGCAGCCGGAAATCGTCCACCCCAAAGCTTTCTTCCAGAACCTGCGCGGCTGTTTTGATTCCCCCCAGCGGATTGCGGATTTCGTGGGCAATGCCGGCTGCCAGCTCGCCCAACAGGGCCAGCCGCTCCATTCGTTCCACCTGTTTTTTCAACTGGTGAATTTCGGTCAGGTCGCGGAAAAGCAGAACCACCCCTTCGAAATTGTTGTTCTCGTCATGAATCGGAGAGGCGTTTAACTCCACCACAATTTTTTCCCCGTCCTTCTTCCGGAAGACCACTTCCTTCTCGTCAATGCGCTTCCCGGACGAAGAAAGTTGGTGCATGAAAAGGCGCGACTCCTTCTCGTCGTCAAAGAGAAGCTGAATCTGCTTGTTCAACAATTCCTCCACCTCGTAGCCCAGCAACTGACTGACGGTGCGATTCACAAAAGTAATCTCCCCATCCAGATCGATGGTGATGAGCCCACTGGTAAGGTTTTGAATAATGGAGCGATAGAAATGGTAAACCCGCCCCAGAACATCCTGGCGGTCTATTTGGGCCTGCTCCCTGGAGCCTTCCCGGTCGGCATCTTCGGCCAACAATTCGGTCGAACCTTCCAGCAAATTCGCAAAGCGATCGTTTAGCAGGGAAAAAATCTTTTTCTGTTTCTCAATTTTTGTGCTCATAGATTCCCGAATTTCACTCCAATTGAATATAAAATATTTTCCACTTAAAATCTAACCCTTTTTGGGGTGTTTCCCTCAGGCGAAAAGCAAATTTTTGTCGAGCAGAAAATTAACCGATTTCGGTGGCAATTCCCCTGCTTCGAACCAGGCCCCGGAGATTACAAGCGGGAAGTGGATAGTCAGTCCACTGTGCCCGGCCTTTCCAACCTGTCTAATGTAAATCGTGTTCAAAAAGTCTCCGAAGACATTCCCGGAAATATCTTCGCACGCCGGTTTCAAGAATGCTTCCCAGAGTTAAGATCTGGTCTTTCTGATTAGAAGGTTGGTCTCATTCAAAAAAAGCACCGCTTTACCAATAAAAAATCCCGGAATTCTACCGAATTTCCGGGATTTGAAACAGTATTTTTCGTGGCAAAGGTTATTTTTCCGCCAGCCAGTTTTTGTGTTCTTCCAATTGAATGGTAACCGATCCGAAAAAGGCCTTCATTTTTGCTTTAATCGGTACCCGTTGAGCATCGGTGGAGAACCACCCCTCGAAATCGTCTTTCACACCGGCAATCCCAATGAATTTCACTTTACCTTTCAAATAATACGCCGGAATTTTGGTACCGTCGTGTTTTATCTCCTTTAGGACTCCCATTTCATCGAAATAGCAATGATCCTGCCCTTCCAGAACAAAAGTGGGAATGGAAACGTACTCTTCCGGCTCACCCGCCTTCAGACGCGCAAAGAAAAGCAGCGCCAGCACATCGCGGTGGACTTCCTCAACCGGTACCCAATTGTCCGTTACCGGCTCGATTCTGTCGGAGTAAATATTTTCCACAATCACATGCACCGATTTCTGATCGAAACGGAAATCGTAAGTGGTTTTGATGGTATGATCCCCTTTCCCCTCATAGGCATAAAACAACCGCGGCACCGCATTGCTGTCCACGTAACTCTCGTACACATCATGAATCGTTACAAAAGGGATGTTTTTAGCCGAATCGATGTAAATTTTCAGTTTAAAGTATTCCTTACCATCAATTTCCTGCAACCCTTCGTTAACCAGACGGAGCGTTCCCACCCGAATAAAGCTCCATTTCACTTTGTAAATCAGCTCTTCCCCAATATTAAACACATTGGCCTGACGCACCGTTGCCCGATTCAATCCCCACACCGAACTAACTAAAACGGCCAGGAGAAGCACTACTGTATTTAAATACTTCATCATTTTTTCCTTCATCTTACCCATCCTACTAACTAAAACTTCTGTCAAACCCTGAATTTTAAGGAATAATTTCAGGGATTACTACTGATTAATTAAATTCATTCCCAATAGTTTCGTCCGCCTTTTTCCGCCTTGTAATTAACCCGTTAGCCTTTACCAACGTAAGGGGGCAACAAAAGTTTCCCCTTTTTCTGACTTTATGGCGATTATTTTCCAGGGATTTTCAAGAGATTGTTCCGGTGAAACGCCGCCGCTGTGAATTCCAGATCCGAATTCCCCGAGATTTTCTCTTTTTCTGCTTTGCGTCGAATGTTTTTTCGCCGCTCCATCAGAGCGCTGTAGCGTAAATCCGTCAGAAAGCAGTGCCAGAGCCGTTCTTCTTCCGTTAATTCCAATTGAATATTGTTGTTCAGGAAATCTAAAAAGCGGCGGCCCAGTAATTTCCTTTTATTTTTCTCCTTTTCCATTCCCAAAATCTACCATCCTTGTACCCTGATTTCAGTGACCCAGCTTACAATTGGGACACATTTTCTAATTCTTATTTTTAATTATCGGACAGCAAGCAGGGAGTTTTAAGTAAGAAAGAAAGGAATTTTTTCGTCTTTGTACTGTTTGGTTGCCCCGGGAAAGGCGTCCACGGCACCCCCAGGGTTTCTTTCCATTCCGGGGTTACCCTGCAAAGAGAGAGCTGGAAAACGCCGTCCCGCTTTAAGCATTAATGGGACGAACAGAGAATCGGTTCCAGGTAACGGTGGTAAATGTTGTCCCACACGTAGTGATTAATCACATTCCGATACATTCTCTGGGAGGGCGAATTCCGAAATTCCTGCAGAATTTGTTCCGCAATTTCTCCAGGAGTTGCATCCAGGGGGAAATAATGGACATTCTCCTGTCCCACTTCCCGGAACGGCGGAATATCGGAGCAAAAAATGGGCAGCTTAATCATTCCGGCCTCCAGAAGCGGGATCCCAAATCCCTCCTGAAAGCTGGGTATGAACAAAATGTCGGCAATTAAATAAAGGTCGCGGATGATAATCCGATCGGCGGTCAATCTTTCCCCGCTCTCGAACCGGTACTCCGCCATGATCAGCACATCGTTTTGCACCCCCAATTTATTTGCCAGATTCAGCAGCTTACGGTAATACGCCACGGTTTTCTTCTCATGCGGATCGTAAGCTCCGGTAAGCAAAAACCGGGCGTGAACGCCTCGATCCTGCAACGCTTTGACCACCTGAATGGACAGTTCAATATTTTTGCGGGGGTGTAAGCGGGAAGGTTGCACCATGATGAACTCCGCCGAGAAGAGATCATTCTCGCGAATCACCCGCACGGTGGTGGGATCCAATCGAAAAAACCGAATGGGATCGATTCCGTTGGGAATCACCCGGATGTCCTTTCCATTACCGTAAAGACGAAGAAACTGCTCCCGGCGGCTTTCCGAAATGGCTATGTACGTAATGTTAGCATTGAAACGCCTGAGGATGCGGTAAGGCGGCCGGTTTAAATCGAGGGGGAAATTCTCATAAAAAAAGGGAGAATCGTGATTCCAGCTGACCACCCGAAGCAGCCCCTCATCCGCCAAACGGTGTAAAGCGTAAGTCAACGGGAGGTTGTAGTGCATGGTTAAAACATTGTGGGCAATCAGCAAATCGAAATGCTCCAGGGTTCGGGAAAGGTAGCGATAGATTTCTTCACTTAATTGCCAGAACGGTTCTTCATTTTCCTCAAAATTTTCCTGTGCCTTCATAATTTCAGGATGCCGGGAGCTCAACAACGGATTAATAAGAATCTCGTATTTCTGGGTGTAATGCCCGCCACTGCCCGCCAGCACCTTCACCGGATGGTAGTAGCGGTGAAAAAGAGAGCCCTGCTGGCGAATAATTTCTTCTACCCCGCCCACCACCGGGGGGCAGGAATAATGCAACAACGCAACCGCCGCTTTGTTTCGCATCCCTCAGCCTTTCTATTTTTCAAATGTGTGAATCAAATGGAGCAACTTTTCTTCCAGCACTTCGAAGGAGAAACAACGCTTGGCAATCTGGTAATTCTTATCGACCGTTTCGCGCAGTCGCTGCGGATGATTCAACAAATCCCAGATTTGTTCGATATTGTCGTGCGAAACGAACCCCTCGAATACAATCACATCAAATCCTTTGGGTTCAATGTCCGCCCGGAAGATGGAATACCGATTCACCACGATGGGCTTCCGGTAGTAAATGGCTTCCAGGAATGCGTTCCCAAATCCTTCGTAACCGCTAGGGTAGGTCACCAGATCGGCACAATTGTACACATCGGCAATGGTGTACAATTTCTCCCCTTTTTCGTTGACACCGCGCTGCGGGGCAATTAAATGGTCGATGGCTACAATCTCAACTCCCATACTGCGCGCGTACTCTTTCACCCGTTTGAAGTAGAGATCGCCCTCGTCTCCAGAAGCGTGGGAAATCACCAGAATCGGTTTAGGCAAATTCAGGTAGCGCACGATCTCAATAGAACGCTCGATCCATTTACGGGGCACCACCCGGGTGGGCTGCAGGACGAATAAATCCTTCCGGTCCAGCCCGATTTTTTCCCGTAAATCGGCGCAATATTCGTCCGGAAGAGGCGGTTCCACTGCGAAATTGTACACATTGGGAATCACCGTATTGGAAACACCCCGACGGCTCAGCGCCTCGGAAGCAATGGAATTAATTACCACATGCTGAATAGAAGGCAAGCGGGGCGGAAACGCCATGTGTAAAAAGTCGTGCCCGGCATTGATCAGGTAACGATCGCGCTCCCAGTAAAAGTCGTGGTGATGGGCAATGGTGGGGATCCCGGTTTCGGCAATGAACTCGGTAATGGCAATGCCCAGAGGAATATTCATGGGAATGGTAACGGCATTTTCCGGAATAATCAAATCGATATTAAACTTACGGCGGAATTCGTACAGCGCCTTTTTCAGTTTCTCTTTCAGGCGGTACACCTTTTCGGTGGTCGCCGGCTTTCGCACCAACTTACCGACCCAATCCTCGTTGATCTCCACCACCTCCGGATGTTCAAAAAAGGCCTCTTCAATCAGGTAAGATTTTTCCGGTGGCCGGTCTAACAATCCGGCAAAGAAGAAACAGTGGTATCCGTTGCGCTCCAGTACCTCCGTCCACTTGCCGATCTCCAGAGAAACCCCGTCCGTACCGGCAATGCGGGTAGAAATAATGCCGATGTTTTTAATGTTATTTTTGACCTGAGGAAATTTGGGCATTGCTACCTCCACCCTTATTTTACTTTTACCGGACAAACAAATCAGAACTAAATTTAATATTGACAATTTAAAATTTAAAAAAGAAAGAAGAAAAACAGGAAAAAATTTGCTGAATTTATTTAGCCTCTGGTTGATCGCTTTTATTTAAAGTCCAAGTAGTTCAGGCAGAAAAAAACACATTTCTTCAATAATAATATATTGAGAAGCGCAATTTTTATTTTTTATTTTAAAACTCAGAAGAAAATCAGGTAGGCCTGCGTTTGTAATTATCAAACAAAAATATTAATGTGGCAATTCACTTCATTTGCCCGTCGATGATATTACTTCAATTCAATCAATTCCTGCACCAATTGGTAGGGCGTTATTTTGTTTTTTAACACCTTCTGAATTTCTTCCTCAAAGCGCTTTTTACGTTTTTCCGTCCAGAATTCGCGATTCAACTCTTCGTGAATGAGGGCATTAATCTTGTCAATAATGCGCTGGTAGCGTTTCTCCTGCAAGTGTCCCTGTCCGGCCAGGTATTCCTGATGTTGGGCAATGGTCTCCAGCACTTTTTCGACCCCCTGCGCCTGATTTGCCACGGTTTTCAAAATGGGCGGCTTCCAGAGGTTCTCAAAATTGCGGAGATTCAGAATCATTTCCAGTTCAATTTTCATTTTTTCGGCGCCTTCCCGGTCGGCTTTATTGATGACGAAAATGTCGGCAATTTCCATTAACCCCGCTTTCATGGCTTGAATACTGTCCCCCGATTCCGGAACCAGCACCACGATGGTGGTATCCGCAGCTTCGACAATATCCAGTTCGCTCTGGCCGACACCAACGGTTTCGTAGAGAATGATATCCTTGCCGAACGCATCCAGGATGTCTGCCACTTCCTGGGCCTTGGTGGCCAGCCCGCCCAGGGAGCCGCGGGTGGCCATGCTACGGATGTATACGCCTTCATCCAGGGTGAGATCGTTCATTCGCACCCGGTCGCCGAGCAGGGCGCCGCCGGTGAACGGGCTGGTTGGATCGACAGCGATAACACCGACCGTCTTG
>JAJRXE010000113.1 GCA_024276455.1 Calditrichota bacterium | reverse complement strand
CGCCTTTGGCAAGGGTTTTGAACAGTTCTACCACCGGGCGGTGAAAGAAGGGAGGATCAACTTTGTGCGCGGGAAACCCTCCCGGATTGAAGAAGATCCCCGAACCGGAGATTTGATGATTCTCTCCGAGAACGTGGAAACCGGAAAGACCGAACGGATTCGCACCGACCTGGTGGTGCTCTCCGAGGCGCTGGTTCCCGCTTCCGGTTCCCGAAATTTGGGTCAAATTCTAGGCATCGAAATCGACCGGCGGGGATTCTTTATCCCGAAAGACCGTTGCGGGGAGCCTTTGAATTCCACCCGGGAAGGCATCTTTCTCTGCGGTTGCGCCACCGGTCCGAAAGATATCACCGACTCCATTGCCGAAGCCTCCGGTGCCGCCATCCGGGCGGCCCAGTACCTTTCTGCGTACAAGCTTCCGGAAACAAAGGAAGAGATTCCGGAATACGATTTCAGCGGTCCCCTGCGCATCGGAATATTCGTATGTCACTGCGGTTCCAACATCGCCGGGGTGGTAGATATGGAATTGCTCAAGGCTTACGCCCGGGAACTGCCCGACGTGGTGTTTGCGGAGGATTTAATGTTTGCCTGCGCCGAGAGCACCCAGCGGCACATTCAGGAAAGAATTCGCGAGAATCACTTGAACCGGGTGGTCATTGCCGCCTGCACGCCCCGGACTCACGAACCGATTTTCCGGGAAACCCTGCGTAAAGTCGGTCTGAATCCTTACCTGCTGGAAATGGCCAACATTCGGGACCAGTGTTCCTGGGTGCATCAACACGATCCGGCGGCCGCCACCGCCAAAGCCCGCGATCTGATTCGCATGGCGGTAGCCAAAGTAAGCCTGCTGGAACCGCTGGAACCCCAGGAGATGGAGATCGGGCACAACGTGCTGGTGATTGGCGGAGGCATTGCCGGGCTGGAAACGGCCTTGCAGCTGGCCCGGCGCGATTACCAGGTCTATCTGGTGGAAAAAGAACCGCAGCTGGGTGGCTGGGTCAAAGAGTTGCGCATCCTGTACCCCAGCGGAGAATCGGGCCGCGAACTGATCGCTCGAAAATTGCGCGCCATTCAATCCAGCCGGGTCACCGTCTTCACCCGGACTACCATCGAAACCATTTCCGGCTATGTGGGCAATTTCGAAGTGCGGCTCCAATCGCTCAACGGAGGCGGGGAGCTCAAACCGCTCAAGGTCGGCGCGATTGTACTGGCCACCGGTTTCCAGCTTTACCAACCCCGCCAGGGAGAATTCGGTTACGGAAAATTTTCCAACGTGATTACCAACATGGCGATGGAAGAACTCTTGCAGACCACAGGAGAACTGCGTTACCAGGCCCGCCCGGTAAAACAGGTGGCCATGATCCAGTGCGTCGGATCCCGCGGTCCGGACGGCCTCCCGGAATGTTCCCGCTACTGTTGTCAGGCGGCCATAAAACAAGCCCTGGCCCTGCGGCAGCGCGGCGTTCATGTCACCATTTTCAATCGGGATATTCGGGTGTACCATCACGAAGCGGAAAGCATGTACCGGGAAGCCCGCGAAAGGGGCGTCACCTTCCTGCGTTACACACCCGACAATCGGCCGCGGCTGGTAGGCAAAGAAACATTGCAAGCCCTCGTTTTTACTGACCCGGTTTTGCAAACCGAAATCCAGATTCCGGTGGATTTACTGGTACTTTCGGTCGGGATGCGGCCCTCCACCCAATCGGTAGAGGAAATCCAGCGCTACTTAAAAGTCCCTCGTGGCCTGGATGGATTCTTTCTGGAAAAGCATCCCAAATTCGGACCGGTGGAGACCAACCTGGAAGGGGTGTTCATTTGCGGCTGTGCCCAGAGCCCCAAGGACATCTCCGATTCCATTGCCCAGGCCAATGCGGTCGCCGCTAAAATCGATGCGCTGTTAGCGCGTTCCACCATTTTAATGGAGCCCATTACCTCTTACGTTAACACGGAACTGTGTCGCGGCTGCGGCACCTGTGTGGAAGTG
>JAJRXE010000112.1 GCA_024276455.1 Calditrichota bacterium | reverse complement strand
CTGAAAACCGCCGGAAAAGCAAGCGGGAGAAGAAGGTAGTTTTGGTGGAAAGACAATGAACAAGATCCATCTGTTAATCATTGGGGCGGGCAAGGGGGGAAGCAGTCTGCTGGAGCTGTTCGAGAAGATTCCCGAGGTGGATATTGTTGGGGTGGTGGACAAAGACCTGAACGCCCCGGGAATTCTCCGGGCTAAAGAAAGCGGCATTCCCTATTCGAACGATTGGAAGCGTTTTTGCCGTCATTCTCGCCTGGACATTATTTTGAACGTGACCGGGGATCGAGCCCTTTTTAAGGAGCTGGAAAAACACAAACTTCCGCGGACGGAAATTATTGATGGGGTGAGCGCCCATTTCATGTGGGCGCTGGTGCAAGAATGTCGGGAAAAAGAGCGGTTTCAACTCAAATATTTGGCAGCCCGCCGGGAACTGGAAATCTTTTTACAGGAAGATCAGTTTATTATTGGCAAATCGCCGCAAATGCAGGAAATCAAACGGCTGATTGCCCAGGTCGCCCCAATGCCGACCACCGTACTCTTACGCGGGGAAACCGGCACCGGAAAAGAGATGGTAGCGCGCGCCATCCACCGCACCAGTCATTTGCGGGATAAACCGTTTATTACGGTTAACTGCACCGCTTTAACGGCTTCTTTAATGGAAAGTGAGCTTTTCGGGTACACAAAGGGCGCCTTTACCGGTGCGGAACGAGATCGCAAGGGGTTGCTGGAAGAAGCGGACGGCGGGACGGTTTTCCTGGACGAAATCGGCGACATGAACCTGGAACTGCAGGCCAAGCTGCTGCGCTTCCTGCAAACCGGGGAGATTCGGCCGGTGGGAGCTACCCGGATTAAGCACGTGAATGTGCGCATCATTGCTGCCACCAATCGCAATCTGGAAGAAGCGATCGAGGCGGGACAATTCCGCAAGGATTTGTTTTACCGTTTTAACACCTTCACTATCACTCTTCCGCCGTTACGAGAGCACCTGGAAGATATTCCCTATCTGGCCTACCATTTTCTTACCAAAGCGGAGCACAAATTAAACAAGCGGGTGGAAAAAATTTCCGAGGCGGCGTTGCAGCGCCTCGCCCGTTACGACTGGCCGGGAAATGTACGGGAATTGGAAAACGTCATCGAGCGGGCGGTGATTCTCTGCCAGGGGAACACCATTCTGCCGGAACATCTGGTTCTGCCGGGCGAAACCGGAACGACCGCCGGTGATCTACCGACCGGCTTTAAAGACATTCGGAAAGAGATTCTCGGCCGATTTGAAAAGGAGGCATTGTTGCGTTTTATTGAGCAGGCCAATGGTAATATTAGTCAGGCTTCCCGCCTCTCAGGAATTCCCCGCCGCACTTTCTACCGCCTGATGAAAAAGTACGGATTGAAGTAACCTCTTTCTTTCGCCTTTTATCGGTAAATTGCCCCTCAAATTGTGTCGTGGATGGCACAAGTTTTCTGGATTGTTTGAAAACAATGTGCCAATAATGGCACGTTTGGGTGTTCCCCTGCTGAATAGTTTGTCCACTAACAACGTCTTGTTTTTCCTTAAATTCGGTTCTTCCATTCCGGAATTGGTAAGGTGCGGCACGAAAGTTGTGACAACGTGATTGGAAAACGAAGCAGAAGCGAAAGGATCGGAATGAACCATCATATGGACCAGTTAACGGTGAATGTAATCAGGGGATTGATTCTGGACGGCACCCGTAAAGCCAACTCCGGCCATCCGGGCGGCGCTCTGTCTTCCGCCGATTTTGCTTACATCGTATTCAAAGAGTATTTGAAATACAGTCCCGACAACCCCAATTGGTTTAACCGCGACCGTTTTGTGCTATCGGCCGGACATGAGTCCATGCTCCTGTATTCGCTGCTTACCCTGGCCAGCTTTCTAACTGTGGAGGATTTGAAGCAATTCCGGCAGTACGGAAGCCGAACACCGGGTCACCCGGAAGTGGATTTAACCCCCGGTGTGGAGGCCACCACCGGACCGTTAGGACAGGGCGTGGGAATGGGCAGCGGAATGGCCATTGCAGAAGTGATGTTGCGGCATCTATTAGGGGAGGATATTTTAAATCATTACACCTATGTATTAGCCGGTGACGGGGATTTGCAGGAGCCGGTGGCGCTGGGCGCGGCGGCAATTGCCGGCCACTTGGGGCTGGGAAAACTGATTTTATTCTACGACCGCAACCGGGTGCAGATTTCCGGTCCCACCTCCCGGGCAGACAGTACGGACATTGCTGCGGTTTTCCGGGGTTTTGGCTGGCACGTTCTGGAAATTGACGGGCACAACCACCGGCAAATCCGGGAAGCCATTTTGGCCGGACAGCAGGAGACCAGTCGCCCGACGATCGTCATTGGCGATACGATCATGGCTAAAGGTACGGCAACCCGGGAGGGCGATCCGGAAACGCACGGCTCGCCGCTGCCGCCGGAAGAGATTGTGGCGACCAAGAAGAAGTTAGGATTACCGCCGGAAGAAACGTTTTACCTCCCGCCGGAAGTGGTGGCGCACTTTCGCGCCCGCTTTCCACAATTGAGAGAGGCGGAAGCCCGGTGGCAGGAAACCCTGCAAGCCCGTTTGGAGTCGGATGGTAAATTCCGGGAGCTCTGGGAGCAGGTGCAGAAAAAGGAATTGCCAGAAGACCTCTCCATTCCGAGCTTCTCTTCCGACGAAGCGTTGGCCACCCGGGCCGCCTTCGGAAAGGTACTGGCGGAACTGGCAGACCAGATTCCCACTCTAACCGGCGGTTCCGCCGACCTGGAGCCGTCCAATTCCACCAAAGCGTTTAGGCAGAAGGTGGGTGATTTTAGCAGGAACAATCCCGCCGGCCGCAACCTGTCTTTCGGCGTTCGGGAATTCCCGATGGGTGCCATTCTGAACGGAATGGCACTACACGGCGGTCTGTATCCGTTTGGTGCCACCTTCCTGGTATTCGCCGACTATGAACGTCCGGCTCTGCGGCTTTCGGCCATGCAAAAAGTACCGGTGCTGCATGTATTTACTCACGACTCGTTTTACGTGGGCGAAGATGGTCCGACGCACCAGCCGGTGGAACAACTGGCTTCCTTGCGTGCTATCCCCAATTTTCTGGTTATCCGTCCGGCGGATGCCAACGAAACCGCTGTGGCTTTGCGGGTAGCGCTGGAGCAAAAGGAGCGTCCCACCGCTCTGATCCTTACCCGCCAGAAACTACCTGTACTGGATGTCAATAAATTCCCCCCGGCGGAGAATTTGCGCAAAGGTGCCTACATCGTTTACGGGAGCGATGACGAAACTCCCGACTTCATTCTCATCGCCACCGGTTCGGAGGTCCACCTGGCGCTAAAAATTGCCGAGCAAATACGTGATTACCGGGTGCGGGTGGTTAGTATGCCGTCAATGGAATTATTTAATGAACAGCCGGAAACGTACCGGAAGCGCATCCTCCCCCCGGAAGTGGCGTTCCGGGTGGTCATCGAAGCCGGTAGCACGTTTGGCTGGGATAAGTACATCGGCTGCCACGGTCTGACGATCGGAATGGATCATTACGGCAACTCGGCGCCTTATCCAGCGCTGGAAAAAGCCTACGGATTTACTCCCGAGCACCTGGTGCCATTGATTCTTGAAAAATTTGAAGCCCACCGCCGGGAGCGGAAGGGCCTTTAAGGCCCTTTGACTGCCGAACGGCCTTAAGGCCGTTACCCAAAACCGAAAACAGGAGGTTCACCCGATGCCATTAACCACACCCGAAAAACTGTTCCCCGGCGCCTATCGGGAGGGGTACGCCATTGGTGCCTTTAACGTGAACAACATGGAAATCATTCAAGGAATTATGGAAGCCGCCCAGGAAGAAAAATCGCCGGTCATTTTACAGGTGTCTGCCGGGGCTCGCAAATATGCCGGGCACCACTACATCGTAAAAATGGTGGAGGCGGCGGTAGGGCAGAGCAGTGTTCCGGTGGTCCTGCACCTGGACCATGGCGCAAACTTCGAGATATGTAAAGAAGTGATTGACGGAGGCTTTACCTCGGTCATGATTGACGGCTCTCACCTGCCTTTCGAAGAAAACATTGCCGTTACCCGCAAGGTGGTGGAGTATGCTCATCCCCGCGGCGTGTGGGTGGAGGCCGAACTGGGTCAGATGGCTGGAATTGAAGAACATGTAAAGGCAGAAAAAAGCATATGTACCGATCCCGATCAGGCGGTAGAATTTGTCGAACGCACCGGCTGCGACTCCCTGGCAGTAGCCATTGGAACCAGTCACGGGGCATACAAATTTAAGGGAGAACCGCATCTGGATTTTGAGCGACTGCAAAAAATCAGTAAACTGCTACCGGAATTTCCACTGGTGCTGCACGGCGCTTCCTCCGTCCCACCGGAATTGGTGGAGATGGCCAATCGTTACGGCGGGAAAATTGCCGGCGCCCGGGGAGTACCGGAAGAGATGTTGCGGGAAGCCGCCCAAATGGGCGTTTGCAAAATTAACATCGATACCGACCTCCGGCTGGCAATTACCGCCACTTTGCGCAAAGTACTGCACGAAAATCCAGCCGAATTCGATCCTCGCAAATTTTTAGGCCCGGCACGCCAGGCAGTAAAAGAAATGGTACAACGGAAAATTCGTCTGGTTTTGGGTAGCTCCGGCAAAGCCTGATTCCTCCGGATTACTGATGGTGGAGCTAAATAAAAAGAAGGAAAACAAAATGGGAATATACCTTGCTCCCTCCATCCTCTCGGCCGACCTGCTTCAACTGGAAAAGCAGGTTCGGCTGGTAGCGGCAAACGGTGCCGACTTCATTCACATCGATGTAATGGACGGCCATTTCGTACCGAATCTAACTTTCGGTCCGAATATGGTCAAAGCAATAAAGCGAATCGTCACCATTCCTCTGGATGTTCATCTGATGATTTCCAACCCGGACGAATATATTGACGATTACGTAAAAGCCGGAGCGGACATTCTTACCGTCCACCAGGAAGCCTGCACCCACCTGCATCGCACCGTTCAGAACATCCATCAGCAGGGAATCAAAGCGGGTGTAGCGTTAAATCCGGCAACCCCTCTCTCTGCCGTGGAGGATATTCTGGAAGAACTGGATTTACTGCTGATCATGAGTGTCAATCCCGGGTTTGGGGGACAAAAATTTATCCCCCGCAGTCTGAACCGAATTGCCCGGGTGCGCCAGATGGCAGAAGACTGCAATCCGGATTTGCTGTTAGAAGTGGACGGCGGAATCAATCCCGAAACCGCCCGGGAAGTGGTCGGTAGCGGAGCAAATGTACTGGTGGCAGGGAATGCCATCTTCGGGAGCAAACATATCGTGGAGGCAACGCTCAACATCCGGCAGGCGGCCGAAACCGCCGCAACCGGGGAAAGATCTGTTTAAACAAATTCAATCTTTCAAAAAGAAAACAAAGCGGAATCATCAAAAAACAGAGGGTAGAAAATGACCACCGAAGCACCCCAGAGAAATCTGGCATTAGACCTGGTACGGGTAACCGAAGCCGCCGCACTGGCGGCTGCCCGCTGGCTGGGAAGGGGAGACAAAGACGCCGGCGACGGTGCCGCCGTGGATGCCATGCGGATCAGCTTTAACGTTATCGATATTGATGGAAAAGTGGTGATTGGCGAAGGGGAGAAAGACCGGGCGCCCATGTTGTACAACGGCGAAGAGCTGGGTACGAAAAATGGCCCCCGCATGGATGTGGCGGTGGATCCGGTAGAGGGCACCCGGCTTTTGGCGTTTGGTCGGCCCAATGCCATTTCGGTGGTATCCATTGCTCCCCGGGGCACGATGTACAATCCGGGACCGGCATTCTATATGAAAAAGCTGGTGGTGGGACCGCCCGCCCGTTCGGTAATCGATATTGACGCGCCGGTAAAGGACAACCTGAAAAACATTGCCCGCGCCCTGGGCAAGGATGTGGACGATCTGGTGGTCTTTGTGCTGGACAAACCGCGCCACCGACAATTAATCGAGGAAATCCGTCAGGCACGCGCGCGGGTACAGCTCCACACGGACGGCGACGTGGCCGGAGCTCTGATGGCCGTTTCTCCCGAATCCGATGTGGATGTGATGATGGGAACCGGAGGCACACCGGAAGGCGTATTGGCCGCCACCGCCATCAAAATTGTGGGCGGGGAAATACTCGCCAGACTGGACCCTCAGTCCCGGGCCGAAAAGGACCATATTCTGAAAGCAGGAATGGATCTGAACGAAGTGTTGAACGTGGATACCCTGATTCGCAGCGACGACATCTTCTTTGCCGCCACCGGCATTTCCGGGGGCACTTTCTTGCGGGGAGTTAAATTCACCGGCAAGGGCGCCATTACCCATTCCATGGTGATGCGCGGTAAAACCGGTACCATCCGTTTCATCGAAGCGCACCATTCATTTGAAAAATTGATGCGTATTAGCGCCATCAAATACGATTAGAAAAAAAATCAACATAACCATAAAGTAAGGAGTCGCATCATGGATCAATCCCTGAGGTACACCAATCTTAATTTGAAGGAGGAAGATTTAATCAAAAGTGGGGATTTTGTGTTGGCTTATTACAAAATGAAGCCCAACGAGAAATATTATCCCAATCCGAAAGCGCTGAAGGATTACCTGGCAGCGGCCGCGCACTTTGCCGCCGAATCTTCCACCGGAACCAACGTGGAAGTGAGCACCACCGACGATTTTACGCTCAATATGGATGCCCTGGTGTACGAAGTCGATCCGGAGAAGGAAGAGATGAGAATCGCCTATCCGGTGGAGCTGTTCGACCGGAATATTACCGACGGCCGGGCCATGATTGTTTCTTTTTTAACCCTGGCGATCGGGAATAATCAGGGCATGGCGGATATTGAATACGCCAAAATGCACGATTTCTATTTCCCGCCGCGTTTTTTGCAATTGTTTGACGGACCTGCCCGGGGCATTGCCGATTTGTGGCGGGTGCTGGGACGCCCGGTCAACAACGGCGGCTTTATTGTGGGCACCATTATTAAGCCCAAGCTGGGCCTGCGCCCCGAACCGTTTGCCCAGGCGTGTTACAATTTCTGGCTGGAAGGCGATTTTATTAAAAACGATGAACCACAGGGAAATCAGGTGTTTGCTCCCATGAAAAAGACCATCCCTCTGGTGGTGGACGCCCTGAAACGGGCGCAGGCCAAAACCGGCAAAGCGAAACTGTTTTCCGCCAATATTACCGCCGACGATCCCTTCGAAATTATTGCCCGGGGCGAGTACATCCTGGAGCAATTCGGCGAATTTGCCCATCACGTGGCCTTTTTGATCGACGGCTTTGTGGGCGGTCCCACCGCCCTGACCACCGCCCGGCGTCATTTTCCCAACCAGTTTATACACTATCATCGGGCGGGCCATGGGGCGGTCACCTCACCGCGTTCGAAAAGAGGCTATTCGGCCTTTGTACTGGCCAAAATGGCTCGCCTGCAGGGCGCTTCGGGAATCCACGTGGGCACCATGGGGTACGGTAAAATGGAGGGGTACAAAGACGACAAAAAAATTGCCTTCATGATTGAAAAAGATTCCGCTGAAGGCGTGGTGTTTAAGCAGGATTGGCTGGGGATGAAGCCCACCACTCCCATTATTTCTGGCGGAATGAACGCCCTGCGGGTGGGCGGTTTTTTTGAAAATCTGGGGCATTCCAATGTGATTATGACGGCCGGAGGAGGCTGTTTCGGCCATGTTGATGGTCCCACCGAGGGAGCGAAATCCATGCGGCAGGCCGAACAGTGCTGGCGGGAAGGAGCGGATGTCTTTGCCTTTGCCAGAGAGCACCGGGCTTTCGCCCGCGCCTTTGTTTCCTTCCCCCACGATGCCGATCGGATTTACCCCGGTTGGCGGGAAAAACTGCGGGGATATCTGGATTAGCTTTATACGCTTACCTTAAACCCAGGAAGAATAATGAAATTGCCGAAATTGAAATTAATTATTTTCGATGTGGATGGAACCATGGCGGACACGGAGCGCTATGGTCACCTTCCGGCCAGTAACGAAGCCATGCGAATGCTGGGGCTGGACGTTCAGTGGAGCTGGAAGGAGTTCCGGGAGTTAATGTCCATTCCGGGAAACGCCAACCGATTGCGGCTGACCCTGGAAAGAAAGGGGTGGAAGCCAAAGGAGGTTGAGGCCATCGTGCGGGAATTCGAGCCTTTGAAGCAACGCCTTTACGTCGAGCAGTATTTGCCAACCCTTGAGCTGAGAAAAGGGGTGCGAGCGTTGATCGACCAGGCGGTTCGCGCCAACATCCGGCTGGCCATTGTTTCCACCTCCTACGAATCTCAAATCATTGCTCTGCTGAAAACTAAATTGCCGGAGTTTGTCAGTCGCTTTGAAGCGGTTCTGGGAAAAGAATCCGGCCAGAAGACGGCTAACAACGGCTATTTGCACCGTCAGTGTTTGGCGCGGTTGCAGTGTGTCGCGGAAGAAGCGCTGGCAATTGAAGATTCCGAAGAGGGGTTAGAAGCCGCTGTGGCAGCCGGCATTGCCACCGTGGTGTTTTACAACGATTACACCTTCGGCAGCGGGTTTAAAAACGCCCGCCTGGTGGCCCCCGGGGCGGATTTTGTGGATCTGGAATTCTTGAAAAAAGTTTGGGCGTCTCAATTTGTTCTGTGACTGTTCCCAGGAGTAACGGGGAAGGTGAATTCGCCAGTTAACGGGGAACGGCCGGAAGAGAGAGAATTGCCCCAAGAGGAATTTTTCGTATTGTGAGGATCATCGAAAGAGTTAAATACTTAAATGAGGGGATGAAAAATGCGACCGAAAGGACCGATTTTATTGGGAATTGTGGGGGATAGTGCCGCTGGAAAAACGACCATTTCCAAAGGTATTGAAAAAATTCTGGGTACCGATCGGGTTACCAACATATGTGTGGACGATTACCACAAATACAATCGTGCCCAGCGAAAACAGTTGAATATTACGGCGTTAAATCCCCGTTGTAATTACATCGACATTATGGAACAACACATTCAATTGCTTCGGAAAGGTAAACCAATTTTGAAGCCGGTTTACAACCATTCTACCGGGGATTTCGATCCCCCGGAGTACATTCAACCGAAGGATTTTGTCATTATCGAGGGATTGCTGGCCTTTCACACCCGCCGGATGCGGGACGTATTCGATGTGAAGGTATACCTGGATCCGGAAGAGAGTTTGCGGATTGCCTGGAAAATCAAGCGCGACACCACCAAACGGGGCTACACCCGGGAGGAGGTCCTCGAAGCGATTCGGAAAAGAGAAAACGACTCTCGCCTTTACATCCGGCCCCAACGCACTTATGCCGACATTGTGGTGCATTTTTACCGTCCGAAAGGGCAGGAAGAGGAAACCGGCGGACGGCTGAATGCCCGGCTGGTTTTGCGCCCTACCATCGCTCATCCGGACCTCTCTGAATTTATTGATGACAGCGGCAATGCCGGAGAAAAATGCCTTTCCATTTCGCTGGGACGTGACGAGGGGCGACCGGTGGACTTCTTGCATATTGCCGGGCACACCCCGCCGGAAGAAGCCCGCCGGATGGAAGACATTATCTGGAACCATCTGTCGGGATTGCGGCATTTGCGCAATCATTCCATCGGAGAATATCAGGACGGTCTGGAAACCCGAATTAGCTATCCCCTGGCGCTTACCCAGCTGCTCATCTCTTACCACGTGCTGTCTGCCCACCAGGTTACCGAAAAATAAATCCGGGATTGCGGAAAGCAAAGACGTCCGCTGAGTTGAATCTCAGATCTCCCCTTTTCTTCCGGTAACGATTTGCTGGGTTCGTTTTCAATCTTTCTGTCAATCCCGGGCTAGTCCCGCTTTGTCCCCACAGCCCCTGGTAGGGGCTGGCAAGAAGCAGAATTTCGAAAAATTTAATTGAATATTTTCATTGGTTTGATTATAATTAAGAAAGCGGTCTTTGCAAACGGTTTTTGCTCCGAGCCGGTCGCGTCCCTTTCAGGGGGAGGCGCCGGACAGTACGGGTAAGTGGGTAACTGCTTACCCTGCCCGATGGGCAGTTTAATGGGTTAGGCTGTCCTGAATTGGCAAAGGAGTCCGAAACGCCTGAGGCGTAGCACGTTGTCAGACGAAACTGACCTCCTGCCAATTCGACAGGAGGTTTTTTTGTAAGGGAGAAGGCCATGAAGCATTTTGAAAATCTTTCGGTGGCAATCATTGCAGGCGGAAAGAGCCGCCGTTTCGGTGAACCCAAAGCGCTGGCCCGCTTTGGCGAGCGCTCCCTTCTGGAGCACGCCTTGTGGTTGGCCCAGACTCTTACCCCAGAGGTGATGGTAATAACCGGAGAGAACAATTTCGAGTTTTCCCTCCCGGTCCCCTCTTTTCCGGATATTATTCCAGCTTGCGGTCCGCTGGGCGGGCTCTACACGGCGCTTGTTCAGGCGCGCTCTATTTTCGTGGCCACTCTCCCCTGCGATATGCCGCTTCTGTCAGCCGGCGTTTACCGGGAATTGTATCGTCGCATGGATGGCGAAAAACCGGTGGTGGCCGTTTCGCACAAAGGGCTGGAACCCCTGGTCGCCATCTGGCCCCGCTCAGCCCTACAAACCGTACACGACCATCTGGTTTCCCGGCAATTGAAATTGCGGGAAGTGTTCCAGACCCTGGGGATGATTGCGGTTCCTCTCCCGCAGGTAATGTCCGTTTACCGCCCGGAAATGTTCCACAACGTAAATACCCGGCAAGATTTAGAGGAGCTGAATGAATTGAGCCGCTCCTCGGAACCGTTGCTGGTGCCTTAAAAAATGTTTGAATATTGTTCCGTCGGAGATTAAGAAAAACAGGCCAGATTATGAAACATTCGGAAGCTCACCCCACCCGCGACACGGTGCTCATTGGAGTATTTGGTGCATTGTGGGGACTAATGGAGGTTACCCTAGGCGTGACCCTGAAAGGGCTACGGATTCCCATGGGAGGTGCACTGTTGACGGCGGTGTCGGCCATTATTTTTCTCACCGGACGGTATTTTGTGCCTCGCCGGGGCTCCATTTTAATGATGGGCGCCGTTGCGGCGATTCTAAAAATCTTCTCCATCGGGACGGTAATTGCCGGCCCTTTTCTGGCCATTTTAATCGAGGCAGCCATGGGCGAATTGCTGATTTCCCTCCTGGGCATTCACCGGCTGAGCTACCTGTTGACTTCGGTAATACTGGTGCTCTACACCATTGTGCATCCTTTCTTTTCTCAAGGACTCATTTTTGGTGTGGGAATTTACAAAATCTACCTGGAAACGTTTACCCGCTTTGCCGAAATCCTGGGAATCGGGTTACACCATTTGCTCTGGGTAGCGCTGGGCTATGCCGGAGTGCATGTGCTGTTAGGGGTGTTGGCGGGCTGGATTGCCTTTAGCCTCCCCCGGCGGGTGGAAGCAGAACACCGCCAGATGCAAAGTCAGAGGGAGGGAATTGGATGAAACGCTACGTTTTCATTTCGCTGGGCTTGGTGGCGTTGGCGCTCGGGATGTCTTACCGGAATCTTGTGATTTTGGTGCCGTTGACCTTTGCTCTGGCGCTTCTCACTGATCTGGTGGCAATTCGCCGCATTTTCCGCTGGAAATTCGTGGCTTTTCTGGCGGTACTGGTGTTTGGAATTCCCCTATTTATTGGGCAGCGTAACGCGCTGTTTCTCGGCGTCCCCTACTCGCCGGAGATTTTTCGCATGAGTGTGGTAATGGCGTTTCGCAGCATGGCCATTCTCATGGCCATTAAAATTTTCACCGCTCACATTTCGGTGGAACAAATGGCCGCCGCGTTGCAGCGGGTCCGGCTGAAGCAATTCAGTCACGTGTTTACCATTTCCATGCACCTCCTGCCGGAAATCCGCCGCATAACCCTGAATACGTTTCGGGAATACCGCACCTCGGTTCAGGGGTGGAACATATTCTCGCAAACATTTGACTGGACGGTGAAGCTCATCGTCCGCTTGCTCTATTTTGCCGAACAGTACGATGCCAATCAGCCCGGTAAGGGAGAGTGAGGATGAAACCCGACTTTTTGCTCGCGCTGCTTCTACTGGCAGCGCCGCTGGTTGCAAAAAATCCCCCCACAAAAGCCCCAGCAGCGGCACCCGATTCTCTGCCGGTTTATCGAATGGGCGAAATTGTGGTGATTGGAGAAAGGGAACTGCCTGCGAAATCGACCACCCTGTACGAAATTCGCCGGAAACGAATCGAGACACTGGACGTTCGCAATGCGCAGGAAGCGCTGGAATTTGCCTCCGGTTTTTATTTTTCACTTTCCTCCAAAAACGAAATGACTTTTCGACTCCGCGGCTTCGAACAGCGGCAGGTGAGTGTTTATCTGGACGGGGTTCCCATTTCCGTCCCCTTCGACGGCGTGGTGGACATTGCCCAGCTGGCGGGCGATAATCTGGAAAGTATTCGCGTCACCAAGGGATTATCCTCTGTGCTCTACGGCGCCAACACTCTGGGCGGCACGGTGAATATTGTGACGGCCCAGCCCGATGGGAGTAACCGACTAGATGTGCGTCTGGAAGGCTCCGATCAGGGGCGCTTTTACGGCCGTACCCTTTACCAGGGAACCCTGCGTCGCATTCAGTATTTGTTCACTTTAAACGTGGAAAATGCTCCCGACTTTCGGCTGTCCTCTTCTGCTCCGTCTCTGCCGCACGAAGATGGCGGTCGTCGGGACAACAGTGCTTATCGGAAAGCGGGCGGCTCGGCAAAACTTTACGTACCCTTAAATGCCGCCAATCGGTTAGGGGTTCAGATCAGCGTGGTAAACAATGAGTTGGGGGTGCCTCCCAATGCGCTTTCTGTCCATCCGAGGTACTGGAAATTTCCGGAATGGAAAAAATCGGTGGTGAGTCTTACCACCGAACACGATTTGGGCTCCCGCTTTTTCCTGAAAACCGTCTGGTTTCGGGATGCTTACCGTAATGTCCTGGAGTCGTACGATGATTCCACCTACACTACCCAGACCCGCCGCTACGCCTTCACCTCCGTTTATGATGACTATTCCCTGGGAGTTCTCGTGTATCCCCAGCTGCATTGGTTTTCTCTTGGATCGACCAATGGAATACTTTCTGTGAAACGGGATGTGCATCGCCAAAAATCGGCGGCGGAGACCCCCTTCGAAACCTACGCTCAGGAAATCTGGACGGCCGGTGGGGAGCAAGAATTGCGGTTCTCGTCCCGCTGGAGCGCCTTGGTTGGAGTCGATGGAAATTACTTGCGTCCCATTGAAGCGGAAGGGTTGCCGCTCCGAGATCCGATCTTTCTTTTGAATGCTCAGGCGGCCTTGCAGTACGATTTTGCCACGTCCTGGTGGATTCACCTCTCGCTGGGAAAGAAAAGTCGGTTTCCCACCCTGAAAGAATTGTATTCCGAGCGTTTGGGCCGCAACCTTGCCAATCCGGAATTAAAAGCCGAACATTCGCTGGGAAGCGAAATTGCCCTGGGAAAAAGAACGGATTCATTTGCTTTCCAGGTGACGCTGTTTTACAACCGGCTCCGTGATCTGATTGTAAACCGCCAGCTGGGAAATAACGTTCAGCAGTTGCAGAACCTTGGAAAGGCTGTGATCCGGGGAGGGGAGTTAACGCTGCGAACAAAAAGGCCAAGATGGAACGGGGAAATCAACTACACCTACCTGGAAGCCCGCAACGTATCCGACCACCGCGACTCGGACCATCTGGAATACCGTCCCCGGCACCGTTTAAACGCCCTGGCTCGCTACCAGGCCACTGCAAAATTACAGGTGGGGCTGGAATTCAGCTACACGGCCACTCAGTATTACCAGAACCCCAATACCGGCCGATGGGAGCGACTCAATGATTTTGCCCTTTTAAATGGAAAAATAGGCTACCGGTTCTACCGCTTTCTGGAGATTTACCTGCGGGCAAACAATCTGACCGATCGGTTTTACTACAGTGAGTTTGGGGTACCGATGCCGGGCCGGGAGATTCTGGCCGGACTGAAATGGGGATTTTAGACCATGGCGAATGGTCCTCGACAGGTGTTTCTGGTGGTTGGCAGCAAAGATGCCGGAAAAACCGCTTACCTGCTTCAGTTAAGCCGGCGTGCCCGGGAGAGCGGTTTGCAGGTAGGGGGGATTTTAAGCCTGGCTCGACTGCGTCGCGGAAAAAAGGACCGTTATTTTTTGTACGATTTGCGTACCGGACGCCAGCGGCTGCTGGCCTGGCGAAACTTCGATCCCGACTCGCCTGTTCGGATTGGTTCCTACGCCTTCGACCCGACCGCCTTGAATCTGGGAAAGCAAATTTTGCGCAACTGCCTGGACTGCGACGTAATTCTACTGGATGAGTATGGTCCCCTGGAACACCGGGGAGGTGGTTTCCGCTCCGCTCTGGAATTTTTGCTGGATCACTTTTCCGGTTTCCTGGGAATCTCGGTTCGTCCCGCTCTTCTCAATCCCTTGAAAGAGTTACTCCGGCAGCGCCGTTCCAACATTCCAGAATGAAGCGATCCCGTTACGAAATACCGGTTTACTCAATCCGGCATGTTACTACCGTGACCAGGGTTGAAAACGCCTCGGCAGAGCGCTTAAAACCGGCCCAAAGTGGAGACTTTCGAGTGGTGTTGGCCCGGGAGTTACGAACATTTGCCGTCGTCGGCAGAAATCCCCGTGGTTCTCTAATGAACTGCCCTGCTTCGCGCCATTAATACTTGACCAGGCCATTAATTATTTATTTCACATATGTTTGATTCGGACGGTAACAGGAGTAGAATTCCCGTCTCAAAGGCAAGAAGATAAAAGTGGCAAAGGTGAAAGGAATATTTCGTGGTACCCGAATTGGTCGGAAAGACTCGGGGTCCTCTGGAAAGCAAAAATGAAAAAAATTACTTGACAATTAAGTTAGAAAGCGATAATTTCAGACAAAAGAGTCTTAAATATGGAATTGGACGATGATCTTGTCAAATGCATGTGATTACGGAATTCGGGCTGCCCTCTACGTCGCCACGCAGCGCGATCGCAAATTTGTCCCGATTCGGGAAATTTCCGAAAAACTCCAGATTTCCTTTCACTTTTTGACAAAAATTTTGCAAATTCTTACCCAGGCAAACTTAATGACTTCCTTTCGCGGGCCAAATGGAGGCGTCGCATTTGCCCGAGATCCGAACCAGATCACTTTAATGGACATTATTCAAGCCATCGACGGACCCGGTATTTTCGAAAAATGCGTGTTGGGATTAAGCGAGTGTGGCGATGAGCATCCCTGCCCTCTGCATGAACGTTGGGCCGAAATCAGGGAGGAATTGCGCCAGATGTTTCAAAGCAATTCCCTGGCCAGGATGGCAACCAAAATTCAACAAAAAGGTTTTCGCATTACGGATTATTTAGGAAACCCTAACTCAACCATTCACTAAAATACGGAGGGCTGTATGAAAGTTTCTTTAGTTTTCTTAAGTGTGCTGGCGTTGATGTTCGTGTCCAGCCTCTGGGCGGATACGTGCGTGGACTGCCATCAGAAAGTCACGCCGAACATCGTGACGGATTGGCAGTTAAGCAAGCACAGTCAGAACGACGTGGCTTGTTCCACCTGTCATGGGGATGCGCATCAGACCATGGAAGATTTTGCCAAAGCGGAGATTCCCACTCCCAGTACCTGCGAAACGTGCCACGAGACCCAGGTGCAGCAGTTCTCGAAAGGAAAGCATGCGCTGGCCTGGGTGGCCATGAAGGCGATGCCGACCATCCATCATCAGCCGATGGAATTAATTGAAGGCCAGAAAGGGTGCGGTGGGTGTCACAAAATCGGTTTGAAGAGCGAGGAGGAAATTAAGAAGCTGAAGGAAGCAGGGGCGGGATTTGGTCTGGCTTCTTGCGATGCCTGTCACACGCGCCACACCTTTTCTGTGAAGGAAGCGCGCCAGCCGCAAGCTTGTCAGACTTGCCACATGGGATTCGATCATCCCCAGTGGGAAATGTATTCCTCTTCGAAGCACGGGGTGCGCTTCTTGTTGAAGCAGAATGGGATCCTGCCGGAAAACACCCCGGCGCCCACCTGCCAGACCTGCCACATGCAGGCTGGCAACCACGAAGTTCGTACCGCCTGGGGATTCCTGGCAGTACGCTTGCCTCTCCCCGAAGACGAGCAGTGGAAGCAGGATCAGATTACCATTCTGCAGGCGTTAGGTGTGCTGGATCCGGAAGGCAATCCTACAGCCCGGCTGGATGCCGTGAAAGCGGCCGACATTGCCCGCTTGACTCAAGAAGATTTCGACCGCGAGCGTAACAAAATGATCAAGACCTGTAATCAGTGTCACTCCAAAAATTTCGCCGAAGAACAACTCAAGCGGGGCGACCAGATTATTCGCCAGGTGGATCGTTTGTTGGCCGAAGCTATCCGAATTGTGGCGGGACTCTACAAGGACGGCATTCTGGAAAAACCGGCTAATTATGCCTATCCGTTCCCGGATCTGTTAACGTTTCACGATGCGCCCACTCCCATCGAGCAGCGCCTGTTCGTAATGCACTTAAAGCATCGGATGCGGGCATTTCAGGGTGTTTTTCACGCCAATCCCGATTACGCCCTCTGGTATGGTTGGAGTGAAATGGTCAGGGATTTGTCGGAAATTAAGTATATGGCCGAAGAATTACGCAGTAAGCATGCTGCCAAATAGGAAATGTGATTTGCAGAAGCGGACAGGATGCTTCCTTTCCGCTTCTGCGGTAAATTTTGGAGCGGTTTTGAATTAAATGTTCTTGAATTTATTAAAGGGATTTTATCATGGAAGTAGACGTAAATGTTCTTCCGCAGAAAAAGCAGCACATCGTTGGTGAGGAAAAAAAGAAAAAATTTGCGAAGGCAGACTCCTTTCGAATCGGCCCCTATCGACGGCTGATTCAGGTGGGATTTCTCCTGGTTGTGCTGTGGATCGGTGTCGAATTCGTCCTTTTCGTCAGTCAATTGGAAAAGGGAATATTGCCGACCATCGATCGTCCCCCGGGAGTGGAGGCCTTTTTGCCCATTAGTGCCTTAATTAGTTTACGGTATTGGATCCTAACAGGTGTTTTAAATAATATTCATCCCGCATCAGTGGTGCTATTTTTGATTATTTTAGCCACCGCCGTTTTTCTGAAAAAGGGATTTTGCAGCTGGGTGTGCCCTTTCGGGTGGTTCTCCGAAATGTTGGATAAGCTTCACATGAAAATTTTTGACCGTCGTTTTCATCTGCCCAGATGGTTGGATTATCCGCTGCGAAGTCTGAAATACTTACTGATGTTTTTCTTCGTCTGGGCAGTTCTTGTGCAAATGAATATAATCGATTTACATAAATTCATATACAGTCCCTACAATCGGGTTGCCGATATTAAAATGATGAAGTTTTTTGCCGAAATGAGCAGCGCCACTTTCTGGACGTTGGTCATTCTGGTTGCTCTTTCCACCCTGATTCCTTATTTCTGGTGCCGCTATTTGTGCCCCTATGGTGCCCTGCTGGGCATGCTGAGTTGGTTGAGCCCCTTAAAAATTCACCGTAACGAAGAGACCTGTACCGATTGTGGGTTGTGCACCAAAGTTTGTCCTTCGAATATTAAAGTGGATAAATCCCGGGTTGTGTGGTCGGACGAATGTCATGCCTGCCTCCAGTGTGTGGACGCCTGTCCGGTGAAGGACACGCTTTACCTCTCGGTAACGAAACGGCGTTTTCGGCTCTCCCGCAAAGCCTATGCGTTCATTATTATTCTACTATTTTTGGTGGGCACCAGCGTGGCAAGATTGACCGGACATTGGCAGAATGGAATTTCCAAAGAGGAATACCTTTACCATATAAAACGTTTGGATGATCCGATTTATTTACACAATCAGGGGCAGGTACCCAATTATGAAATGGAAAAATGGGGACCGCCGGTGCCGACTCATTAATCGGGGCGACCCGCAGGGTTGATTTTTTGAAGGAAGTTTTTAACTTTAAAAAGGATTTGTTGAAAAAAAAAGAAAGGATCATATAGATGAGTGAATTAATCAATAATAATCAGCGCCGTAAGGAGCTGTTAAAACACCTGATTCTTCAGCTGCACGAAGGGAAAGCGGCGGATCAGGTAAAACAGCAGCTCGTTCGCATGATGGGGAAGGTACCTTACGGCCTGGTGGTGGAAGCCGAGCAGGAGTTGATTGCCGAAGGGCTGCCCGCTTACGAGGTACTGAAACTGTGCGATATTCACGGTGAAGCACTCAAAGGCGTGGTGGACCTGAGCGAGGCGCAGGAGGCACCACCGGGACATCCCGTGCACACTTTCCAGCAAGAAAATCGAGCCCTGGAAGCGGAATTGGAATCCCTTCGAGCACTGTTTAAAGAAATTGAAGAGGCGGACGACTCCGCAGATGTTAGTGCCCAGTGGATGAAAATCCATCAGCATTTTAATCATCTGATGGATGTGGATAAGCATTATCGGCGCAAGGAAAATCTCCTTTTTCCGTATCTGGAAAAATACGAAATTACCGGTCCGCCTACCGTCATGTGGGGAAAAGACGATGAAATCCGCGAGCAGTTGAAGAATGCGTTGGAGGCATTGTCTGCCACCCAGACAATCACCGCCGGGGAGGCGAAAATGGTCATTGAACTGGTTCTGCGACCGGCGGTGAATGGGGTGGACGAGATGATTTACAAGGAAGAGGAGATTCTTTTCCCCATGTGCCTGGATACCCTGACCGCCAACGAATGGTACGAAATTTACCGCCAGAGCGATGAGATCGGTTACTGCCTTTACGATCCCCAGGACGTCTGGGAACCGGAGGGCATTGAACTCAAACCGCGGGAAGAATACGCTGAAGGCCGGGTAAAATTACCCACCGGCAGCTTTACCGTGGAAGAACTAACGGCTATTTTTAATACCCTGCCAGTGGATATTACCTTTGTGGACAAGGACGATCGGGTGCGGTTTTTTAATACCAACAGCGAACGAATTTTCGACCGGAATCGGGCAATTCTTGGCCGTGCCGTTCAGCTTTGCCATCCTCCTTCCAGTGCTCATGTGGTGCAACGAATCCTGAACGATTTTCGTTCTGGAAGACATGACCGGGCCGCTTTTTGGATTAATTTCCAGGGGCGCTTTATTCACATCGAATATTACGCTCTGCGGAATGAGAAAGGAGAATATCTGGGTACCCTTGAAGTAACCCAGGATATCACCAAGCTCCGTAAATTAGAAGGTGAAAAACGTTTGTTAAGCTACGAAGAAAATTGAGGAAGATAGATTATGGAGAAAAAAGCGATTCAGGAGTGCCCGGAGGATCAGGCGCTCATCATCACCCCGGACACCACCCTGGGGGAATTATTGGCGGTGTATCCGCAGTTGGAAGCCGTAGTGCTGGAGCTCGCTCCGGCGCTGGAAAAATTAAAGAATCCGGTGTTGCGTAAAACCATCGAGAAGGTAACCACCTTGCAAAAGGTGGCGGAATTGGGGCAACAGTCCATTGGAACAGTCATAAATCGCCTTCGCAGCGAGGTCGGGCAGGATGAACCGCTGAGCGAAGAAACTGCTGGCGAAGGTCCCGACTGGTTGCAAAACGGTAAAATCGTGCGGATTCTGGATGCTCGTCCCATGTTGGAAAAGGGAAAGCACCCGGTTGAAACGGTAATGAAAGAACTGGATAAATTGAAGGAAGGGCAGGTGTATCAGCTCATTACTCCCTTTCTTCCCGGTCCGTTAATTGACATGGTTAAAAGCCGGGGATTTCGTACCTATTCCCGGCAGGAAGCCCCTGATTTATTCAAAAATTACTTTGCGCTATAGGGAAAATGGATTCGACTGCTGAGGTAGAACAGTTTTACGACGCTCTTTCGTCAGATTATGATGAAATGACCCGTTTTCACCCGCGCCTGGAGAAGGAGGAAGCTGTTCTCCGGCGCTGGGTGGAACGGTTTAAATTCCGCAAGGTATTGGATGCCGCCTGCGGGACCGGTTTACACGCCATCGTCTTTGCCCGCCTGGGAATGGCGGTAACGGCGGCAGACCTGTCGGCGAAAATGTTAGAGAAAGCCCGTGAAAATGCCCGGCAGGCCAAATCCCCGGTACGCTGGGTACAGGCATCCCTGCAAAATTTGACCCACCATATCCAGGAACAATTTCAGGCTATCTTTTGCCTGGGCAATTCCTTGCCTCATTTACTCACCAAAGAAGATCTGGAGCAAACGTTCAAAAACTTTTACCAATTGCTGCAACCCGGGGGAATACTGGTTGTCCAACTGTTGAATTACCATAAAATCTTACTGGAAAAACAGAGAATCATCGGAATTAGACGTCAGGGGGATTTGGAGTTTGTCCGTTTCTACGATTTTTTAGAAAAGGTTGTTCGTTTTAATATTTTAACCATCCGGTGGAAAAATAACACACCTGAATATACATTGCAAAGCACGACCCTTTATCCCTATCGAAAAGAGAACCTGGAAGCTGTTCTGCACCTTGTTGGGCTGGGAGAGTTACAATTTTATGGTGACATGCAATTTACGCCTTTTAACTCAAACGAAAGTGCTAATTTGGTAGTGGTAGCGAAAAAAACGTAAAAATTCAAAGAAAAAATGGTTTGCTGATTTTTGGGTTGAAGTGATTACCGGGTAAAGAGTGGCGGAATTGCTGATGCCCAACCATGCTGCCTTGGGAGTGGTTTCCATGCGCAAGGGGAAACAATTGACTCCAGAACCGGGAGGGCAGGTAATTTCTTTTAACCAGTAACCTAAAACAGTGGAGGAGTGCTATGAGCACCAAACTTGCCAAGTGGATTTTTTATGTTGGCACCATCAGCTCAGCGGTGTTGTTCCTCTTTCTGACCTGGGATACCCATCGTCAGATTGGAACACTAACCCACGCTGACAGGCTATCTGATGAGGTCGTGGCAGGCAAAAGAGTGTTTCAGAAGTACAATTGCAACGACTGCCACACCATTCTGGGATTTGGAGGGTATTATGCTCCCGATCTCACCAAGGTGTACCAGCGCCGGGGCGAGAGTTACATTCGGCGGGCGCTGGCCCAACCAGAGGTCCTTTTTGCAAAATCGTTCCGCAAAATGCCCCAGCAAAATCTTTCCTCAGAGGAAATTGATAAGCTGGTGGCGTTTTTTCGGTGGGTTAATGATATCAACACCAACGATTGGCCGCCCCAGGATTCCAAAAAACGTCGGAAGTCTGGTGTAAACCGGTTGTTGGAATCGGCGACCATGTCTCTGGGCGCCGCTTTGTTCAAAGAAAACAATTGTTTCGATTGCCATTCCTTGAAAGGGGTAGGCGGCGACACCGGACCCGCCCTGGACGATGTGGGAAGCCGGCTGACCCTGGATCGAATCAAACAGCAAATCCGCAATCCGGAAGCCCTGAACCCCGATTCGGAGATGCCCGCTTACCCGGATTTGTCGGAAAGCGATTTGCAGGCTTTAGCCGATTTTCTGTTAAAACAGAAAGGAGGTGAATAATGATTAAATATGAATCTCAAAGAGTGGCCTATCCTTATTTTGTAATAGCATTGTTGCTGTTTGGATTACAAGTCATCATGGGACTCTGGTTGGCCATTAACTACGCCTTTACCCTGCCCCAGAGTCTGGTAGATGTATTCCCCTTTGCCACCGCCCGGGCTTTTCACACAAACCTGCTGGTGCTGTGGATGCTCCTGGGGTTCATGGGTGGAACTTATTACATGGTCCCCGAAGAGAGCGAATCCGAGCTTTACAGCACCAAGCTGGCCTATTTGCAGCTGGTTATTCTGGTCGGTACCGGTGTGGCGGCGTTAATCGGATTCCTGTTTGGTTGGACCCAGGGACGCCCGTTGCTGGAAATCCCCTTTGAGCTGGACCTGTTGGTGGTACTGGGTGCCCTGATATTCCTTTTTAATATCGCCATGACCCTGATCAAAGCGAAGAATTGGACTATGATTCAGGGCACCTTGTTGGGCGGTCTCACCTTTCTGGCCCTGCTTTATTTATTCGGAATCCCGTTCTACAAAAATCTTTCCATTGACTGGTATTACTGGTGGTGGGTCATTCACCTCTGGGTAGAAGGTGCCTGGGAATTGATCACCGGGGCCATCATGGCCTGGATCCTGATGCGCATCACCGGAGTTCCGCGGAAAACGGTGGAGAAATGGCTCTACGTAGAAATCGGGTTGTTCCTGTTTACCGGCATTGTGGGAACCGGGCATCATTATTACTGGATTGGCGCCCCGCGTTACTGGCTGTGGTTCGGTGGTATTTTTAGCGCCCTGGAACCGCTTCCCATTGCCTTCATGGTCTGGGACACCCTGCGCCATGTGAAAGAACGCCGGGTGGAAATCAAGAACAAAGCGGTGTTAACCCTGGCCATTGGTTCGGTTATTTACCACTTTATTGGCGCCGGTGTGTGGGGATTCATCCATACCCTGCCGCAGATTAATTACTACACCCATGGCAGCCAGATTACCGTTTCCCACGGGCACCTGGCTTTCTTTGGAGCCTACGCGCTGTTAATTATTACAATTTTCTATTACGCTTTCCCCAATCTGAAAGGTTATTCCAATTACAAACAGACTCTGGCGAACTGGGCTTTCTGGATCACCAGTAGTACCATGATGATTATCGGTCTGGTTTTCGGTGTAGCCGGTGTGTTGCAAACCTATCTGGAACGTATTATGGGGCTGGGCTACATGAACGCGCAGGCACAGATGCAGTTCTGGTTTAAAATCGCTATTTTCACGGGTGTTTTCTTCCTGGCTGGCGTGATAATGTGGATTTACGATCTGTTGAACTTAAAACCGGCCGAAAGCGAGTCGTAGGCTTACCCGTACAGTTTGAAAAAGTTGAACCTCACCTGCCGGTTTTCTCTACCGAGCGGGTGAGGTTTTTTGTCGATGGGGAAGAACAAAAGAAGATTTTAACCCTGCGAGAGAAAAATCTCTCTCACCCATCTGAAAATATTGCGGAAAGTTGTAAATATTCAACCATTCCCTCCCTCCGAACGAAAAGAAATTAAATTCGACTTCCAGAGAGTTACTTTGATAAATAATTCCTTAATTAAAGTAATGAAAAGAGATTTCCGATATAAAGCGGAAAGGGAAGTTTGTTAATTCAATTTGGGACGCATTAGGAATGTTTAATTACGGCTTCGTTAAATGGCTCTCTCCGTTTTCGCGATGCGACGGTCTTTTTTCTAATGTCCTAATCCTAAATACCCAACCGTTTGAATTTGCCCAAAAAACAAAATTCTTTTCTGCTCCACCTAATCGCTTTTTTAGACCTTATTCCTTGAATCGTATTTATTTGAAGTAAGCGCTGGACAGAAGGAATGGCAGAAAAGCGCTGCTGCATACCGCCATTCCGTCTACTCCGGCAGATAGGTACATTTTAAAATATAGCTTTGTAAACTAAAACCGGAGGTATTTATGGCGAATTTGGTAAAGTGGTTGCTTCTTTTAATCCTCGGGATTGGCAGTTTACCGGCGTGGGGACAAACGTATTCCACCATACAGGGCGGACCCTGGAGTGAGCCCTCGACCTGGGCAGACGGTGTGGTGCCCGGTCCGAACGATGATGTCGTGTTGGTGGGCCCCGTGACAGTGAAAGGGCAGATTTTTTGCCGCAATCTGACGATTCAGGCTGGGGGATCGTTACGGGCGAACTCGAATGTGGAGCCGTACATGGTAACGGTAAGTCAGGATTTGTGGAATAAAGGCGAGATTGACGGAAAGAACTGGTTGTTTCCCTTGCAGTTTACGGTGGGAAGAAATCTTTTCAATGATGGAGTCTGGAAGTCTTACGCAGTGCACTTTTCGGATACCTTGACCCATCTCATTCGTTCCGGACCCGGTACACTGTTCTCCCCTTCCAAAATTTTGGGGGACAGTGCCACCTTTGAATCGGATGCCGATTTAGTGCTCGATAGCCTGATCTTTCAGGCTCGGAAACTCATCCTGCGGGAAAACCACTCCACGTTTCAACCCACCACGGTTTATTTACGGAGTAATACTCGCCTGAAAGTAGGCGAGATAGTCGGACAGGGAAATGCTATTCATGGCGATTCGTCCTCCACCATTTCACCGGGCTATGGGAGCGGTTCTTCCAATGTTGTCCCGACTTTCTCGAATATCCATTTTAAGGGTGTGATTAATTTATCAACCAGTATTGTGGTAAACGACAGTTTAGTTATTGAAGACACGTTAAAGATTATTGATATTCAGCATAACTTCAATCTCTTTTCGGTCATTGTAAACGGTCATGTAAAAAATCTCGGTGCTATTTTACCCAACTTTGTAGATGAACGTTTGTTGTTTGAAGTCAGTGGAAATATTGAAAATTACGGGTATTGGAATGTGTATTCCCTGGAACTAACCAGTAGCAACACCCAGATTTTCAAAATGGATGTCACTCAACCGTTCATTTGTAAGGATCTTTACGCTCGGGAAGAAACCGTTTCCAGTGCCTCTTCCATTCGTTTCGATGGTCCGGGAATGATGCGACTTAAGAAACTCGTTCTTCAGAATGATCATTCCCTCTATTTAAAATCGGGCGCAAATTTAAAAGTGGATTCCCTTCTGGCGAACGGGAATGCCCTTCACGGAGAGGGCAATACAATGCTTTCGAATGAATCAAGCTTCGGTCTCCCCACCTTCGAGAATCTGGTGGTCAGGGATACCGTACGGTTAAGCAATACCGGCACCTTTGAATTTACGGGGAATCTCATCATCGAGGGGGTTCTTACGCCGTTCAGCCAAACTTATTATGATCCAACTGTTCTGGTAAGGGGGTCGATAAAAAATGTCGGTGAAATCCAGCGGAACGGCTACAACTTTATTTATTTTGAGATCGAAGGCGATCTGGAAAATGCGGGCGTCTGGGATTCCGGGGACGTGCGAATGGTTGGTAAAAGTGATCAGCGGGTTGTGTTAACTGATACGGCCGGATTTGTAGCCAAACTGGAGGTGCGCTCCGACCGTCTGGGAAATAGTTATCTGTGGTTAAAGAACGGTTCACCTTTGACAAGTGGCGGAAATGTTGCCGGGATTTCATCTTCGAGATTGCGGTTTGCGGATATAACTGCTGGGGAATTTGGTGTTTACCAGTGTCAGGTGGATTCCGCCGGAGAGACATATTACTCCCGTCAGGTTACTATTGATGACGGAGTGACCGGAATGGCAGATGAAGAGGGCTCGCTGGTTCTGCGGATGCCCAGTCGTTTCCAATTGCTGCAGAATTACCCCAATCCTTTTAATCCGGTCACGACCATCCGTTACCAACTGCCAAAGGGAGAGTCTGTGCGTTTAACCTTGTACGATGCCCTGGGCAGAATAGTAAAACGGTTGGTCAATAAGCAGCAACCGGCCGGGAGTTACGAGGTTGTTCTGGACGCCAGGGATCTTTCCAGCGGGATTTATTTTTATATTTTGGAAGCCGGTTCCTTTACCGCTGTTCGAAAATTAATCCTGCAAAAATAGAGTCAGAGGGAATGGGACCCGGTCAGCAAGAAGTGTTTCCCGCTAATTCGGATCGCGGGAAACACCTGATTTTTTCGTCGAAACCAGACGTCCGAATCCTTTCCGAAAGCGCAAGATTTTGGGTCCGCCGGTGGGTGCATACTTGAATATGCAGTTGCTAAGTTCAAGTTATTCAAGAATTTCGCTAACTCAGCACTTTTCACACTGCATACAGGTGTATCCGTTTTGTCCCTTCCGGGAGGGTATTGTAAACCGGCTTTAGTTGGCCCATCATTTATTTAACCAACCTTATCTTGTTAATAATACAGTAGTTAGCCGTTTGGGCGGAAACTATGTGGCAACAAAGAAAACGCTTGGCACGCCAGTTGTAATTTTCAGGGAAAAATGAAAAGTGGATGAGCTATGTTGAACAGTT
>JAJRXE010000111.1 GCA_024276455.1 Calditrichota bacterium | reverse complement strand
TGCACGCAAGAATGCCGGACACAACGTACGCTTGCTGGCTCCGTATGTGCGGCAGGGAATTCCCATCGTGGGAGTAGAGCCCAGTTGTGTGACCATGTTCCGGGACGAGTACCTTGATTTGCTGCGCAGTGAAGAGGCAAAATTAGTGGCGCGTCATACCTTTTTTATGGAAGAGTTTCTGGTGAAGCTGTGGGAAGAAGGAAAATTGAATCTTCCCTGGCAAGAACAGCTACCGTCGCAGGAGTATCGGGTGCACATCCACTGCTACCAGAAAGCCATGAACATGACGGGCTACCAGTTGAAAATGATGGGGCTGATTCCCGACGCAACGGTGAAGGAGATTGCCGGCAGCGGCTGTTGCGGAATGGCCGGCTCGTTTGGTTACGAGAAGCGGCATTTCGATGTTTCCGTTAAAATTGGTGAGGAGAAGCTGCTCCCCGCCGTGCGGGAGGCGAGCGGTAAGGGAGTGCAGGTGGCGGCTGCGGGAACTTCCTGTCGTCATCAGATTTTGGATGGCACGGGAGTGAAGGTGAAGCATCCCATTGTTCTGTTTGCCGAAGCGCTTTTTGGAAGAGAAATGGGATTGAATGAAATTTAAGAGGAGGGAATTCCAAATCACAAATCCCAAATTTCAAAAAACAATCAATTTTCAAATTCCAATGACCAACAATTCAAACATGGAATGCATTGAAAAAATTAACCGCCAAGATGCAGAGACACAAAGAGAAATAGTTATGGATATAGGGATATAAGGGACATAGGGGAATGAAGGAACGGATTGTAACTGATTTTCGATTTTTAGATTTTCGATTTTTGATTTCATTCTGTCGTCTTTGCGGTTAATCTATTTTTTTAAAAATCTCAGAGAATTTGATTAACCCAGGGAACTTCCGTTATGGCACTGAATTACTTGTGGATTATTTTTTTCATGATTGCCTTTGTGGTGGGACTGGTGAAGCTGGTGTTTTTAGGGGATGTGGAGGTGTTCCCCAAAATGGTACAGTCCATTTTCGACATGTCGAAAACCGGCTTCGAGCTTTCCATTTATCTGACCGGCGTCATGGCTTTCTGGCTGGGTATTATGAAAATTGGTGAGGAAGGCGGAATCATCCGTTTTTTCAGCCATATTACCGGCCCGTTTTTCCGACGCCTGTTTCCGGAGATTCCACCCGACCATCCCGCCATCGGATCGATGATTATGAACTTTTCTGCGAACATGCTGGGTCTGGACAATGCCGCTACTCCCATCGGTCTGAAGGCGATGAAGGAGTTGCAGGAGGTGAATCCCAAGAAGGACACCGCCTCTAATGCGCAGATTATGTTTTTGGTGCTCAATACGTCCGGTCTGTCCATCATCCCGCTCACCATTCTCATCGACCGCTCGGTGGTGGGTGCCGCCAATCCCACGGATGTGTTTATTCCCATCATGCTGGCTACCTTTTTTAGTACTCTCGCCGGCATGATTGTGGTGTCGCTGATTCAAAAGATTAATCTGCTGGATAAGGTGATTCTTGCCTACATCGGCAGCGTGACGCTGTTTATGGCGGGGGTGATTGTGTATTTCTCCATGCTACCGCAGGAGAAAATCGCCACGGTCTCCAATGTTGCCAGCACGTTTATTATTTTTGCGGTGATTATCCTGTTTATCGCTGTTGGGGTCATCCGGCGGGTGAATATCTACGAAACGTTTATCGACGGCGCCAAGGAAGGGTTTAGTGTGGCGGTGAAGATTATTCCCTACCTGGTGGCCATTCTGGTAGCCATCGGGGTGTTTCGTGCCTCCGGTACGCTGGATTTTATCGTGGGCGGTATCGGCAAGTTTTTCGGTCTGTTTGGGGTGAATACGGATTGGGTACAGGCGCTGCCCACCGCCCTGATGAAACCGCTAAGCGGCAGCGCCGCCCGGGGAATGAACCTGGAGATTATGAAGACGTTCGGCCCGGATTCGTTTGTCGGTCGGCTGTCCAGTGTTTTTCGCGGCGCCACGGAAACAACCTTCTACATTCTGGCGGTCTATTTCGGTTCGGTGAATATCAAGAAGACCCGCTATGCGGTGTCCGCCGGACTGGCGGCAGACTTTGCCGGGATTGTGGCGGGGATTTTTGTGGGGTATTTGTTTTTTCATTAGGAGATGAGGTAGGGGAGGCCCTTTAGGGCCTTGGGACGGGAAGGGCCTTAAGGCCCTTGTGCCGGAATGCCGTTAACGGCATTTTCCCGTAAGGCCCTGAAGGGCCTCCTGCAGAAGGCCGTAAACGGCCTCCCCCAAAACCATTCACGCAAAAAGGAAAATTTCCCATGTCAATTCCCAGAATTCTTATTCTCAGTGTATGGATGAGCCTTGCACTCTCATTAATCGTTCCGACCCTTCGGGCCGACGAACCCGACAAATGCGGTTACGATGCCGCTCTGAGCAAACAAATGCTGTTGGATCTGGGGCCTCACTGGGGCTACAGTTACGACAGTCTGCTGATAGATCTGAAGCGCTGGCAGCAGAGTCCTTACGTTACCATCGATTCCCTGGGAGCCAGCGTGCAAAACCGGGCCATCTGGCAGCTTACCATTACCTCCGATCTACCGGTAGGTGACTCTCTGCGCCAAACCGTTTTCCTTCATGCGCGAACCCATCCGGGCGAGGTGCAGGCCTGGTGGGTGACCAATGAAATCATCAACTTTTTACTTTCCGAAGATCCCTTTGCGGCCCTGTTGCGAGAGCGTTGTACCTTTTACATTATACCCATGTACAATCCCGATGGGGTGGAACTGGAATATCCCCGGGAAAACGCCCACGGGGTTGATCTGGAGAGCAACTGGAGCGCCAATCCGGTGGAACCGGAAGTGGCCGTGCTGCGGGGACGCTTCAGCGAGCTGATGATGTCTTCCGCACCGATTGAGGTCGCGCTTAATATGCATTCTTCCATCCGTTGCAAGCGTTATTTCGTTTACCATGATGAAGCGGGGACTTCTTATCAGTACACCTTGCTGGAACAGGACTTTATTAACGGGGTGCGTTCCTATTTTCCCGGGGGAATCGAACCGTGGAACTATTTCGTTAGCTGGAAGAGTGGAACTCCGAATTACTACCCGGAAAGCTGGTTCTGGCTGAATTTTCAGGAAGCCGTCATGGCCTTGACTTACGAGGACATGAATTGCAGCAGTGCCGGGAAGTACGACAGTACCGCCTTTGCCCTGCTTCACGGGATTGCCGACTATCTGGATGTGGTAACCACCATAGCGGTTGATCGCCAACCTTTTCGGGATGGGCTGGAATTGCAACAAAGTTATCCCAATCCGGTCCAACTGTCCGGTGCCAACCGTCAGGCCACCATCATTCAGTACAGTCTGGAAAAACCTGCCCCGGTGCGGTTGGTACTTTACGACGTGCTGGGACGACGAATCGCTGTTCTGGATGAGGGATACCGGAATAGGGGAGTGCACCGCATATTTTACAATGCCAACAATCTGGCGGAAGGGGTTTACTTTTATCGCCTGGAAACGGTTCAGGGCACGCGCACCCGGAAATTGCTCATCGTGAGGTAGAATATGAAAAGGATTTAGTAAAAAATAAATTCGGACTATGCATTCAGAACGAGTGAATACAATAAGTAAATTTTGTAACGACAAAAGGTTTAATGAATTAGTTAATTAACGGGATGATTAAAATTCAGTTATATTTTCGGGTGCAATATTCGAATTTAAATTTGAGTAAAATGATTATTTGTGTTATTCATCTGATTCGTGGGCTAATGTTTCGTTTGGGATGAATACATTTTGAATGCCGACATCCTCCTATTCCTTTACCGAGAATCCCACCTCATCCTGTAACGCATCGGAAGAAAGCGATTTTGCCTTCAGGCGGTATTGGCCCGGTGTGGCCTGCCAGAGGAAGGTGTGTTCGTTCCGGGTGCGGCGAATCAACTGGCCGTTCAGATACCAGGCAACTTCCTGCTCCGGATGGCTGCAGTCCAGTTGGAATCGGATGGTCTGGTAGCGCGGATCCAGGTCCGGGAGGCGGTGGTACACCGCGCCATTGCGGGGATTCACAATGGCAAAACGCTCCTGCGGTGATTTCGGGGGAGACTCCACGGCCAGTCCCATTTGCTGCGCCCATTTCCGGAAGCGGTTTGGCAGCACGGTTTTTGTCACCTGGCCGGCCCGCCGGTGCATCTGGCAAACTTCTTGCCGAAAACGTGCCAGATCCCGCTCAGGAATCCATTCTTCCAGCACGCTGGGACATGCCGGACCAGGCCGTTTTCCGGAAAGGGGGCAAATCTGCACCCGTACCAGACCCTCCGGGCGGGGAAATTCACCGGGTTCCTCTTTCCGGTCGTACAGAAGCAACATGATGTTGCGAAACAGCGGTCCGGCACCGGTAACTCCGGAAACCTTCATCATGGGGATGTGGTCGAAGTTGCCCACCCAGACACCCAGGGTGTAGTCCCGGGTGTAGCCCACCGTCCAGTTGTCGCAGAAACGAAACGAGGTGCCGGTCTTCACCGCGCAGGGGAAAGGGAGGTTGAGTACGCTTTGAAAACCGAATTCCACCGTGCGGGCCTGAGGGTCGCTCAATATGTTGGTGATTAAAAAGTTCAGTTGCGGAGTGGAGAGTGTTTTCTCTGCAAAGACGGATACCACCGCTTTCCCGTTTAAACGGATGTACTCCCTTAGCGGTAGAAACCGTCCCTGCCGGGCCAGACAGAGGTAGGCCCGGGTGAGCTGGTAGAGGGTTACTTCCCCGTCGCCCAGCGCCAATCCCACGCCGTAGTAGTCCGCTTCCCGGGTCAGGGAGTCGAACCCGTACTCCCGCAGGCGCCGCAGGAAATTGGCGGTGCCGATTTTCGCCAGCGTGCGCACGGCCGGCACGTTCAGAGAGTTGGCCAGCGCTTCCCGTAGCCGCACCGGTCCGTGAAAGTTCTCGGAATAATTTTGCGGGGAATAAATCCCGGTGGGCATCCGGTAAGCGGTGGCAATATCGGAAATCAGGCTGGTGGGATTGAACCCCTGTTCCATGGCCAGCAGGTAGAGGAAAGGTTTCAGGGTGGAGCCTGGCTGGCGGAGCGCCCGCACCCCGTCCACCTGACCGTCGATCTCGGGATTAAAGAAGTCCGCCGAGCCCACATAGGCCAGCACTTCGCCGCTGCGATTGTCCACCAGAATGGCCGCCGCGTTCGTCACATGGAAATCCTTCAAACGGGCCAGCACCAGCTGGATTTGTTCCTGCACCATTTTTTGTAACTCGGCGTCGAGGGTGGTTTGAACTGTCTGAACCCCCTCCGGTAAGCGTTGTAGCAGCGAAAAAGTGAAGTGGGGAGCCAGAAAGGAGCTGTTCTGGGGCCTGAGTCGCAAATCGGCTTTCAGTGCGTCGCTCGCCCGTCGGGAAGAGATCATCCCCAATTTGGCCATGCGCTGCAGGATGAAAGCCTGCCGTTTTTTAATGGCAGTGCGGTTGTGGTACGGATTCAGCCGGGTGGGGGAATTGGGAATGGCGGCCAGAAAAGTGGCTTGCGCCAGATTCAGATCCGCCGCCGCCACTCCAAAATATGCCCGTGCCGCGCTTTCCACGCCGTGCAGATTGCCGCCCATGGGCAGCCGATTGAGGTAAGCTTCCAGGATTTTCGCCTTACTCAGGCCCGCTTCCAGGCGAAAAGCGGTGTAGGCTTCCCGGATTTTATTTAACAGGGTGCGCGGTTTGGGATTCAGCAGCCGGGCCAGTTGCAGGGTGATGGTGGAAGCCCCGGAGACCACTCGTCCGGAACGAAGATTCTGCCAGATTGCCCGTAGCACGGCACCATAGTCAATGCCGCGGTGGCGGTAAAAATGCCGGTCTTCTGCGGCGATGACCGCCTGCAAAAAATAGGGTGAGACCCGCTCAAGTTCGACCCGGACCGCCCGGGAGGCGTTCTGCGAAAGCACTTCCTGCAACAGATTCCCGTGGCGGTCGTAAAATTTGACCGAATGGAATTGTTTCTGCCGGATGTCGTTAACTGTCAGGGGTAACAGGAACGGTGTCACGCGAAAAAGTACCGCTAAAAGAACGACTCCGGCAAAACCTGTTAGAAAAATCTTACGCATTTTTTATCCGGGGCGTTTTCGTCATTTGAACCTTCGGTTCGTCATTAACTTTCGTGTCATTTCGGGTTAAAGCCCGGTCATTTATTGTCATTGTTCGTTGGTACTTGTAGCCATTAAACACAGACTACAAAAAATTTAAAATCACGTCCAAGAATGGCTAACTTGCCAGCCTTCAGACTTTTTCCAGTTTCCAGTCTCAAATTTCATTCCACCACCTCCACCATTCCTTCCGCGCAGCGCCCGAACTCTTCCGGTTCGTACATTAACGAAATCGTTGCAGCCGGCCAGAAAAAACGACCCGAGCTGGTGGCTCGTAACAAGTATTTGTAGCGATATGTTCCGGCGGCAATCTGCTCGGCAATTAAAACCACGCGTTCATCCCGCAGCTCACGGTGGTTAATCGGATTCCGGAGAGAAATAGGTCGTATGTCCTGGGAGTAGTGTTTTGTGGTGGTTTTCAGTGAGGTGTCAAGAACTTCCAGGCCTGCCGGAATGGGATCGTCGATGACCAGATGATAAATCGTTTGAGGCACCAGAAATTCCAGTTCTACTTCAACGGTTTCGCCGGCCAAAATTTTTATGTCTGTCATCGGATCGGTGTCGAAACGCCCCAACAGGTCCTTACCCTGCAGCCGCCGTACGGTGCGTTTTATGGCAAATCCCTCCTGCCGGGCCGGCTGAAGCCCCTTCAAACGGTAACGGTAGCTCAGGGTGTAATACAGGCGACCGGTTCCCGTTTTCAAAATCTCAAGCAGGTTGGTTCCCGGGGGTAAATCCTGCATAGGCAAGGATGTTTCCACCGGACGGGAGCGAAAATCCTTGAAATGGTGTTTCAACACCTCCTGACCGGCCAGTAGAACCCGGGCGGTGAAATTGGGGTTTTGAGCCTCTCGTTGCAGCGCCACTTCTACCAGGGCGTCAATGGCGCGGGCGTTCTCGTAGGTGTTGCGCCAGCGTCCGTTTTTGCGGGCGTTGAGCAGGTAACGGACCATCCTGGCAATGACCGGACTGTCCGGCTCCAGGGTCAGGAAGAGTTTTAACGCTTCGGCGGTGGCAGCGACCGGGGAATCCAGAAAACGCCAGTAGGAGGGAACCTGCCAGTTGCTTTCCAGGTGAGCCGTTTGGGCGGTCTGGAAAAGTCCGTTCTTAATTTCGCTCAGCATCTGCCGAGCCGCCGATTTCCAGCGGGGAGTTTGCGCCAGCAGGTAAGCCAGTTGCAAACGGGCCCGGGTACCGAGCTCCTGGCGGCGATTGAAATATTCTTCCAGGTAGCTTTCGTCCGGTTGCCCCAGGTAGAACAGCCCGGTTAGAACGTTCAAGCGGTACTCAGCCAACGGTCGCCAGCTTTTGAACTTGCGGCAGGGGTGGGTCAGCGCCCGATTGAGATAGCGGATTAAGGATTTAACGGAATTTTCGGGGAAGGAATAGCCTAATTGCTGGTTCCGGTAAATGTAGTACGCCACGTACGGCGACAGGTAACAGTCGGAATTCCGGCTGGAATCCCAGAATTTGAATCCGCCGTCGCTGTTCTGGAGCTGTAGAATCTTCTTACGGTTTAACTCAATTACCTCCGCGAGCGATTGCTCCGTTTGCAGCGTGAAGTTGTACTTCTCGGAAAGGAATTTGAGCTCCATCAGGGTAAGCAAACGACTGAGAGTTTGCTCCAGACAGCCGTAGGGGTAGTCCACCAGGTAGCGGGCGCCCTCGGCAATGTGGTTTAACGCCGTGGCGGAAATCTGAATATGTAAGCCACCCAGATCGCGGTGCACGGTCTGGTCCACTTTTATTTGCTGGGTCGCCTGGGCATCCGTTTCCCCAACTGCTACAACCGTTTCGGTGGCGGTTAACGGTTCTACCTTCAAAGGAATTTCTAGCGCGTCGCCTTTGGTGATTTCTTTTCCCTGAAACCGGCCCCGGAAAGTGGCTCTAAATTCCAGTTTCGCTTTTCCTGCCCGGGCTGCCTCCAGGGGGAAGAGTACTGCCCGGGTTTCTCCGGGTTGCAGGACCAATCCTTCCTGAACATCCCCCAGTTCGCTTAATACCAGCGTGCAGTCTGGCAGGGAGATATTAACAGTTACCTTGCCTTCGCGTCGGGTCAGGTTGGTGACCGCCACCCCGCCGCGGAAGGTGTCGCCTAACCTCACGAAACGCGGCAGAATCGGGCGCAGCAGGAACGGCTGACTCACCACCACCTTTGCCTCACCTTTGCCGAAGCGGTCCTGTTCGCTCACCGCCACCACGGCAATCCGCCAGGTGGTCAAATTGTCCGGTAGTTTGAAAGCGAAACTGGCTTGTCCCCGGGAATCGGTGAGTAGAGCGGGGTCGTAGTAAGCCAGTTTGACAAATTTCTTGCGAATCCGTAAACCAGGTGCGCCGGCCATCCGTCCGCCCCCGTAACCCTGTCCCTTTTGCAGCAGGACGTCTTCGGTAACCACGAACGTGCGGTTGTCGAACAGTCGGGCGGAAAGCCCCCGGGTCCGGTACACCGTCTTTACCAGGTCCGGCAGGGTGTAGCCGGTGAGCGCCAGCACCGCTTCGTCCACCACCATCACGGTAAGCTCGCTGCGCTCTGCCTCTCCGTCCTGCCGGGTAACCTGCAAATTGACCCGCAGACTGTCGCCGGGACGCAGCCGTGTTCGTTCCGGCGCGACCCGCACCTGCAGGTACTTGCTGTCCAACGCCACCCGGAAGTTAACAAATCCGATCCGCTCCAGGTGTTTGCCTTCCTGCTCTTTCAGCGGCACAATCGGTTTACCCAGCCGGAACAGCACCGCCCCGAAGTAGGCATTGGGAAGCATCTCTTCGGTTACTTTGAAACGATAAGTAACGGCGCTGCCTTTGACCTGCAAAATCTCGCGATGAAACACTTTTTCCCGCGAAACCGTCACCAGCAGTTCCGCCTCCGGGAAGGGCGATTGAATCAGAGCCACCGCTTCGTCTCCCGGCCGGTACTCCTTTTTGTCCAGCACGATCTGGAGGCGGTCTTCGCCGCGCTCTTCCCAGGGTACGTAATCGTCTCCGGCCACCCACAACGGCGTGGCGGCGGCGGTGCCGCTGTTCGGGAAATCCCGCAGTTCCGCCAGGATGAGGTAAGAACCCGCCTCCCGGGGAGTGAGTGTTACTTCCAGTGGCTCCTTGGCGCTTTCCACCTCCCCACGATCTGTTTCTTTCTTTACAATGTTGTGTTCCATCCGGTAGGTGCCGTCCGGCGCTTCCACTTTCACGGAATGGTACTCCCGTTTAATCAGTTTGACTCGCACCGGTACACCGGTTAGGGGTTTACCCTGTGGATCGGTTACCACCAGTTTCACCGTCACCGGCTTGTTTTTGCTGGTAATCCAGTTGTTCAACTGAAGCCCCACCAGCTGGGAGTAAGGCAGCAGGGTCACCGACCGGCTGGCGGAAACGGTTTGCCGGGAGACGTCCTCCACTTCCACCTCCGCCCGGTAAATCATCGGGAACGGCACGTCTTCCCGGGAAATGACCAGGCGTTTCTCTCCCCTGCCCTGCTGGTCCAGTTTCAGGGTTTCCCGCAGGTAACCGCCGGGCAGGCTCACCTTTTGATCCTGCAGGTATTCGGGAATCCCGAAGCTGAACGTTTTCCAGCCCTGGGGTTGGAAGCTGGTGCGGCGGCGGGTGACATTCAGCGAAACCTTGGCGCCGGACATGGGGGCACCGAAGTAGTATTTCCCTTCCCAGCTGAGGCGGATCGGTTCGCCGGCCAGGGCAATCTGTTGGTCGATGTTCAACGAAACGGAAAATTCCGGCACCCGGAATTCCGCCAGGCGAAAGCCCCCGAAAAATCGAAGTGGTGCTTCCTCGGATTCCGCCACCACCTGGTAGTAACCCAGCGGCTGGTTTTCCCGGGTCGGAATGTCCAGGTGAAAGGTGCCGAATTCCGAGAGGGTTACCTGGCCCAGCCGGGTCGCTTTGCCGCGGGGCCCGCGCAGCGTCACCGTAAAGGTTTGTCCGACTGGTTTGTGCAATCGGCCGTACTGCAGGTAGCGTAGCACCCCCTTTATTCTCACTGTGTCGCCGGGACGATAGAGTTGCCGATCGGAAAAGATGGTGCCCCGGGGCAGCGGCCGGTTGGCTTCCCAGGCGCTCATCACCCCGAATTGCCAGGATTCCAATTCGCTGTGAAATCCGGTGCGTAAATATGTCCAGTCACCATCCTTTTCCGCCACGACCAGCAAAATCGGCGGTTCTTCCAGGTAAAAGTTGGGGCGCTTGGGATCGGGAGGAGCGATCCGGTTGGTTGGCCGGCGGGGCGGAGGCGCCAGTCGTGCCAGATCGCTGGCGGAAAGCGGAATGAGCCCCCGGGCATCGGTAGTTCCCTGGTAGCGGGGATGAATTTCCCCGGGCAGTTGGTTCTTGAAAAGCTGGGGAAGCAGCTCATCCCGGGCCAGATCGTCCCGGCGGTAAATTTTCACGGTGGCGCCTGCCACCGGCTTTCCGTCCGTCAACCGGTTAACTTTAATGAACCCTTCCGCGGGGTAGAACTGGGCGTGGAGTCCCAGATTGGTGCGCACCAGAAGTCCGCTATAAGAGAAGGTGGTCCGGTAACACATTTCAGGCCGCGCCCAAAAACGGAACGCCACCGCTCCGTACTGCCCCTCGCGCAAATAAGGTTTCAAATTCAATTTGAGCCGTCCACGACCCAGACTGTCCCGCGGAAGGGCCAGTACCGTGGAATCGAGTTGCAGTTTCCGGAAAATGGTCGCAACCTGATAACTGTGTTCCGGGGGCGATTGGGTGAGCACCAGAGCGGGATTCAGGGGAAGCAGAGTTGCGAATACTTTCTTCAGATTGGCGGATTCAATGACGATTTCCGGATCGAGGGTCGGAGGAACCACCAAAAAGCCCTCCGGCGCCCGCAGTTCTGGGGTGAGGTCGCCGGTGGTGAAAGTGACCACCTGAGGATTAGAAATTTTTTGGCCGTAAATGTCGCGCAAACCGGGTTTAATGGTGACCCGGTAGGTGGTGTGGGGAAGCAAATAATGGGTATTCAGTTGAATGCTGAAATCATCGCACCCGTAGTCCAGAAAGGGAAATCGTTCCGTCGGGGGGTCAATTTGCAGAAACGCCTCCAGATTTTCCCTTTCGGGGTAATTGGTGAATTGCAGGTAAGGGATGGTAACCAGGTTGGCGCCGCAATGGTCACAGAATCCGGTTCGCACAAAACGGAAGGGTGGGTAGGTACGAAACGTGCTGGTAATCGCCTCTGGAAGAGGCCGATTGCCCTGTGCCGTCAGGATGCCCGGTTTGATTTCAATGGTGTAGTCGGTGTCTTTTTTCAGCGGTTTCCGGGGACAAAAGAAGTAGATGTAGCGGCGATTTCTCTCGCGTCGCGCAACTTCCGCCGCCTCCCGATCTTCCCAGAGTTTGAATTTCACCGCTTGGCCGGAACTGGTTTCGTAGAAGGCAAAGTGAATCTGCAGGGAGTCCAGACTCAGTTCCTGGGTGCTAAAAAGGCGTCCAAGCAGATCCGGCTTGACGTGGTGAGCACCATTTTGGGGGTAGAGGCGTAAACGCGGCAGGGGAGTGGAGAATTCCCACTGAAAATCTTCTTCCAACCGGTGGCCCTGTAAATCCTGCAGCCCCCGGGTGACGGTGACCCGGTAGTGAGTGGCCGGGGGGAGCTCCGGAGCCGGCTGGAACACCACCGTCGAGGTGCCCAGCAGGCGGAATCGCCCCGGAACCTGAGGTTCGATCTTAAAATGCTGCAGCACTTCCTGGCGAGTTCGATCGTCCAGAGCGGACAGCGGCACCAGCGGGGTGGCAAACTCCACCCGCACCTGTGCCCGGCTGTCGGTCTCTCCGATGGGACCGTAGGAAAGTATTTCGAGAGTGCCCCGTACTTGGACCGAATCGCTGCGGTAAACGACCGGAGTGCTGGTCGGCGCTTCTTCTTCCTGCTCGGCCAGAAAATCCTGGTAGGCTTCATCCGACAGATTCGCTTTATTGCTTTCCTGATTGCCCGTGCAGGCAGTCAGTAAAAGCCCGCCGAGCAACAAAATTAAAAGAAAAAATCGCCAAACCAGTTTCATGTTAATCTCCTAAAATCGCGTGGATGACTTCAAAAATGTACAAAACAGAACCGAAGGAGGAAATAAAATTTTCGGGAAATTTTACCAAAGCGTAATTTGTAGGTCAAGCATCTTGCTTGACTAAAACCAAAAGCAACCGCGAAATTCAAACGTTCCGCTCTTTATTCAAAGTCCCTGTTACTTCCTCGTGTGCCAGGGACATTCATTACCTGTATGGAAGAAAAGTTAAAAGGGAAAAACCGGGCATCCTGAAAAATAATTATAGCTGGGTTGGTTCTTTAATAATGAGTCCGACCAGCAAGCCGGCTACTACACTCTCCACCACGGTGCCCAGGAACCATCCCAGAGCCAACCCATAGGGAATGGGCATGAAAGAATAGGTGCCGTACCCCATCGGGATACCGGTAGCCAGACCGTAAAGCAGTCCGAATAGCAAACCATTGTTCAGACTTTTGGGAATGAATTTAAAATAAATCCAGACAAAGAAAATAGCGCTCAATAGAGCCACCAGGAACATCAACCACATTTTCATTTCTTCCGGCGGTCTCCAGAGATTGGCGGTTGCCTGGTAATAACCCATTAAAATCACGCTGTGAATAAGGTAATCTAAAATCTCCCAGCTCACAAAAACGGCTAAAACAGCCAGGATTGCTCTTTTCATGAAGGCCTCCTTCTAATTTGGGTTTACACCCCCATTTCAGAATGCCCGGATTCCCCAATCTTGCCCTTCAGATTAGGAAAAAATCTTAAGAATTGCAAGGTTTTCAGGTGGGATTTTCAGCATTTTTGGGTAAGGTCAAGTTGGATAAAAAAACATTGTGCTAATTATTAAGGTTCGGTGAAAATTTATCGGAATTTAGTTTCGTTTATTTCTGGAATATCAAGCATTTATTTACCCTCCCAATTAGGGGATAGTGTCAAGTTAATTGTGTCTAAGTTCTCCTGGGGACCAATTTTTTATTTTTATTCTTCATGTAAACTTGAAAATAAAACTCCCGATTTTTGAATTTTCATGTAAACAATTTAAATTAAGTCATCTCTTTAGATGATTTATTCGTTAGATGCGTGGGTTAAAAACTAAGCAGGAATAAAAAAACCGGGAAAACCATTCTCCCGGTTTTTTTGAAAAGCGGTATTGAGTCCACTACCGGATCAAGGTCATCTTGTGGGTCTTGGTCTGCTTGCCCATCTGCAGGCGGTAAATGTACACCCCGCTGGGCACCGGACGTCCGTTACGGTCGCGGCCGTTCCACTGGTACTCATAATGTCCCGCCGAGAGCCGGCGATTGACCAGAGTAACCACCTCTTTCCCCAACAGATCGTACACGATCAGTTTTACCTCTTCCGGTGTCGGGTTGTTCAGTTCAAAAGCAATGGTGGTGCTGGGATTGAACGGATTGGGGTAATTTGGTAACAGACGGAAAACGCTTGCCACCCGGTTATTCTCCGCGAAATCGCCGATGGTGGTGGGAATCGAGAAAAATTCCATGATTCGGGTTAGCAGACTGTCGCGGCTGCTCTCCGGGTAAAAGGTTTCGAACGGCACTGCCAGGTAAACCAGCTTCCCCGGCGTGGTGCTGCTCCCGAAAGTGCCTTCGTACTGAATCCCGGCACCGCCGTAAGTCGCCGGAGCGAAGCCGCTGTAGCTCAGGTTTTGCACCGCCCCGCCCACCGGACGAATTCCGTCCGGGTAGTCCACGTTGTAGGTGCCGTGGCTTCCATTGTCGAAGGTCAGCCCGCTCAAATCACCGAAAATGGTGCCGCTGATTCCGTCCGTTTTGTA
>JAJRXE010000110.1 GCA_024276455.1 Calditrichota bacterium | reverse complement strand
CCAGATTAGAATAAACGGTGGTGGAAACGATCAGGTAAATAATTACAAACACTGTGGCGATTAGCGACGAGGCGGTAATCAGATAATGCAGAGCAATGCGGTCTTTAAAGGTCATGGTTACGCTTCCTTAGCAATGTAGCCTACCCCGCGAACCGTTTTGATGTGCGGACCCGGTTCTTCCAGTTGCAGTTTTTTGCGCAGGGCATTGATGTACACATCGATGACACCGGTGTTGTACTCAAAATGAATGTCCCACACGCTTTCGATGATCTGAGTGCGCCGACACACTTTGCCTTTGTTGCGTAGTAAAAATTCCAGCAAGGCGAACTCTTTTTGCGTTAAAAAGATTTCTTCTTCGCCTTTAAACACCTGGTGCGTTTGGGTATCCAAAACAATGTCGCCCAGGGTGAATTTTTCGTGTTCGCCCGATTTGGGTCGCAGTTGTACGCGGATGCGTTCCAGTAATTCTTCGAAGGCAAACGGTTTTTTAATGTAGTCGTTGGCGCCGGCTTGCAGGCCGAAAATGGTGTCCTGCACCGTATCTTTGGCGGTTAAAAAAATGATCGGGGTGGCGCGGTCGTGTTTGCGAAATTCGCGACACACCTCAATGCCGCTTTTGCCGGGAATCATCCAATCTAATAGCAGCAGGTCGTAGTCGCCGGACAGGGCCATATCCAGTCCGCTGGCGCCGTCGTAGGCCACATCCACGGCGAAGGCTTCTTCTTCCAGCCCTTGCTTGACAAAATTGGCAATGCCGGGCTCGTCTTCGATGATTAAAATTCTCATGCTGGCAATTTAGCAATTTAGGTTTAAGAGCGTCTTAAAGTTTTCTTAAGATTTTCTTAAAATCGTTGATCTTTCCGGTGAGGAATAATAGACCGGAAAGAAACCAGAGCGTTTCTGCGGTCCGCCTCGGGTCGAACCGTCCGTTTGAAAGAAAGTTCCGTTGAATTGACGTTTTTCCGGCAAACCGATTTCATGGTTCCCAGCCTCCAACCGTGAGGTCAGCGTGGGGAGCAATCTGGCCGGGCTACGTTCGGGGGAGCTGGTTGGCGGCCGGGATTCCGGCCAGCGGCTCCGCGGCCTTCACGGCGTTGATGATGGCCTGGCGAGTGGCTTCCACGGCAATTTCCGAGAGCACATCCAGATCGAATTCTTTCTCCCCGTTGGAGAGGGCAAAGACGATGTCCCCGTCCAGCGAGGTGTGCGCCGGCACCACCGCCCGGACAATGCCGTTGTGAGCGCGCTCCGCCAGGTAGTACAACTGCGTCTTGGTCAGATGAACATCGGTCATCAGGGCCACCAGAATGGTGTTTTCTCCAAAATCCACTTCCGGAGGATTCCAGCGGATGGTGGCGCTGTCTTCCGCCAGGAAGTTGAGAGCAGACTGAGCCCCGGCAACGATTTTTCCGTTTTCGTCCACCACGTCGCCCACCGGATTGACCACCGCCAGAGCGGCCACATGGGCTTCTTTAAAGCGAATTTTGTTAAATCCCAGACCACCTTTCATCTGGTGCTCGATTCCCGCCCATTTGCCCACCGTTGCCCCGGTGCCCGCACCGATGTTCCCCTGGTCGAAATTGTCGCTCTCGGCCGTACGGCAGGCCTGGTAAGCATTCTCGGCGGTGGGATGAATCCGGGAATCGATGGTGTAAAGGTCGTAAATCACCGCGGCGGGGACAATGGGAATCACCCCGTAGGGAGTGGCGTAGCCAATGTTGCGTTCCGCCAGATAGCACATCACCCCCGCGGCGGCGTCCAGACCAAAAGCGCTGCCTCCGGTAAACAGGAGGGCGTGGATTTCGTCCACCTTGCGAATGGGCGAGAGCAGAGCGTACTCTCGGGTACCCGGTGCAGCCCCCCGGGCGTAAGCAGAAGCCCGCGTCCCTTCCGGACAGATGATTACCGTACAGCCGGTGCCATGCTCCAGATCGGTGTAATGCCCGATTTTAAACGGTTTCATGGTTTTCTACTTTAGTTTAGCCCACAAATGAAACGAATTTACACCCATGGGGAATTTCGAAATTAATAAATTTGAAGATTAAAAAATTACAAAGTTTTGAAAACCGAATCTCCAGAGTTAAAGGGTAAAAATCAAATATCGAAAATTAAAAATCGAATACCGAATTATTGTCCTGTACTCGTACCACACCAAAATCCGATACGCTTGCCCCCCTCTTTCTCTATTTCCTTAATGCCCTGTTTTTTTATGTCCCTATGTCTTTCTGCATTAGCACCTTGGCGCCTTTGTGGTTTATTTTTCAAAGCTTTCAGTTACCTTAAGGTCTTAGCAGCCGTGCGACATCTCGATTTTGCGCAAACGGACCAGTCCATGTTAAACAATCGGCTGTCCGCTAAGCAGACGCTCGAAGTAATCGATGGTTTTCTTCAAACCTTCCGTTAACTGGATGGTGGGTTCCCAGCGCAGTTTTTCCCGCGCCAGCGAAATGTCCGGCTTGCGCTGGGTCGGGTCATCCTGCGGGAGCGGTTTGAACACGATGCGCGATTTTGAACCGGTCAGCTCAATCACTTTTTCGGCCAGCTCCAGAATGGTGAATTCATGCGGATTGCCCAGATTGACCGGCCCCGTGAAGTCTTCCACGTTCATCATTTTCAGAGTTCCCGTTACCAGATCGTCGATGTAACAGAAAGAGCGGGTTTGACTTCCGTCTCCGAACACGGTAATGTCCTGACCTTTCAGCGCCTGAATAATGAAGTTGCTCACCACGCGCCCATCGTTAGGCGCCATGCGCGGTCCGTAAGTATTAAAGATGCGAATGATTTTGATATCCACCTTGTTCTGGCGGTGGTAGTCCATCATCAGGGTTTCGGCCACCCGTTTGCCTTCGTCGTAGCAACTGCGGATGCCGATTGGATTCACATTGCCCCAGTAATCTTCTCGCTGAGGATGCACTTTGGGGTCGCCATACACCTCCGAGGTGGAGGCCAGCATGATGCGCGCCTTCACCCGCTTGGCCAGCCCCAGCATGTTAATGGTGCCCATCACGTTGGTTTTAATGGTTTTTACCGGGTTGTACTGGTAATGGATGGGCGAGGCGGGGCAGGCGAAATGGTAAATCTGATCCACTTCCAGAAGAATCGGTTCGGTAATGTCGTGGCGCACCAGCTCGAAGCGGTGGTTGTCCATTAAGTGCAGAATATTGCGTTTCGAGCCGGTGAAAAAATTGTCCAGGCAGAGAACCTCGTTCCCCTCGTTGAGCAGCCGTTCGCAGAGGTGCGATCCGATGAATCCGGCACCGCCGGTAACCAGAATACGTTTCATGTGTGCTTCCTGTGTTAGTTCCGTTTCCTCTTTCAATTTATTTTTCTACCGGGAAAGATGCAATGGGAAATCAAATTGTTTTTGATTCATTAAGGAGGAGCAAATTTGTTTAAATCGCAAATCTCAAATCACCAATCAACTCCAAAACCCAAATTCCGAACAGGCGAAATCAAATCCACCGCGTTCCAGTCGTTGAAAAT
>JAJRXE010000109.1 GCA_024276455.1 Calditrichota bacterium | reverse complement strand
AGGTCTCCCGGATTCCGCTCATTTTAGCCTGGCGGTGGAAAAATTGAACTTCCCCGGTTACAATATTTACGGGCTAACGGATTTAATTACCGCCTATGTTGGAGACAAATTTGGTAATCCGGTAAAACCGGGTACGGCCATTTATTTTACTACCGACGGTGGTATTATTGAGGGTGCGGCATTGACAAACGAGCAGGGCGAAGCGTCCGTTACCTTGATCTCCGCCGCTCCCCGGCCAGAACACCCGGTCTTGGGAAAAGGGTTTGCCACGATTACCGCCCGTACGGCCGACGAGAACGATCGGACCATCGAGACGACAACCCTGGTGCTGTTTTCCGGTGTTCCTCAAATTACCGTCAACCCCACCTCGTTCAATATTCCGAATGGCGGGTCGCAAACGTTTTATTATACGGTTAGTGACCAGAACGGCAATCCTTTGGCGGAAGGGACATCAATTCAGGTGGAAGTGGCGGGCGAAAATGTGGACGCTGTCGGGGATTTGGCCCTCAACCTGCCGGATACCCAGAGCAAAGGCTGGACCCAGTTTAGCTTTACGGTATTTGATGCCGTGGACACGGTGGATGTGGCCAAGCCGGTCTCCATTAAAGTGACCGCTTCCGGACCGAATGGTAAAGCCCAGTTCACGGTAGGAGGCATTGTCAATTAACCTGGACTATTTTGGGAGGAAAAAGTCCGCCTTTCCATTTCGGAGAAGGGTGGACTTTTTTATTTTCCCCGCCTGGAATGGGAAATGACTTGGCGGAAACCGTTTCGCAGTGTTAAATTGGTGGGTAAATAATTGCACGGAATGTTAAAAACCAAGTTTTGAGGAGATTGTCGTTATGAAGTATCGGATCACCTTGATTCCGGGAGACGGAATCGGTCCGGAAGTCACTTCGGCCGCTCAGCGGGTATTGGAAGCGGCGGGTGCGGATATAGAATGGGAAGTGGTCGAAGCCGGCGCTCAGGCGCTGGAAAAATACGGTACGCCGCTTCCCGAGGAAGTCCTTGAGTCGATTAAGCGGAATAAAGTGGCGCTAAAAGGGCCTGTTGCCACACCCATCGGGGGAGGATTTTCCAGTGTAAATGTGGCGTTGCGAAAAAAACTCAATCTTTATGCGAACGTTCGGCCGGTGAGTTCCAAATACGGCATTAGTAAACGATACCTGGATGTGGACATGGTGATTGTCCGGGAGAATACCGAGGACGTGTACTCCGGTTTAGAGCAGGATATTGCTCCGGGAGTCGCGCAAACGTTAAAAATTATTACCAAGGTCGCTTCCGACCGGATTGCCCGGTTCGCTTTTGAGTATGCTCGCAAACACGGCAAGAAGGCACGCGGTAAGGGAAAAGAAAACACGCTGGCACTGGTAGGTAAAACAAATGTGCTGACGTTTGTGTATGATCTCTGGGAACGAGCCTTTAACGAAATGGGCGAGAAATAATATCCCGATATTCGCCGTGATTATTATCACGTCGATGCCTGCTGCATGTGGATGGTAAAAAGTCCGGAATGGTTTGACGTGCT
>JAJRXE010000009.1 GCA_024276455.1 Calditrichota bacterium | reverse complement strand
GTTTCGATGAAAATAAGTCGCGTACGCTCGTCGATGGCTGCTTCGATGTTTTCCAGATTAGTGGCATCTACCTCTCGCGCCTCAATGTTCCACATGGGCAGGGTTTCTTTGTAGAGATTGTGGGTACCGCCGTAAACGGTATCGCCGGAGACTAAGTTGTCCCCAGCCCGGCAGAGAAAGAGAATCACGGCCGAAATGGCCGCCATGCCCGAGGCGAAACCCAGTCCCGCTTCTGCGCCCTCTAAAAAGGCCATCTCCCTCTCCAGGGCCGCCTGAGTCGGGTTGCCCAACCGCGTGTAAACATATCCTTCTTCTTCCCCGGCGAAAAGGGCCGCCCCGTGTTTGGCGCTTTTGAAGGCGAAGGTCGAACTCTGGTATATGGGAACAGAAATCGCTCCGGTTTGCGGATCCTTTCCGCCGGAACCGTGAACGCAGAGAGTCGCAAATTTGGCTTTGGACAAGTTAAATTTACCCATGGGTACCCCTGTGTTTTAGTGAATTTATTCCTAATTTTACCTATTAATTTCGGGTGATTGGTTAACAAACCTTATGTGATTTTTCAAAAAATCGATTTCAATTTTTTTAACGGACCGGCTTTCTGGAAAAACCAATCCGGTTTTTAATCTGAATCAGCGATCGGACAGGGTAGTGGCCGAATAATCGCTTGCTCGTAAATGGCGGTACGCCTGCGAACCCAGAACGATGGCAAGCACAAATAGTAGTACAGCCAGACCAGCCAGAACAAAATTATTTTTAATAAAGAAATTCAGGTAAAATAGAATCATCAAAGCCGTCAGGGTAACCGCGAACATGAAAATCATTGGAATCAGGGTGAACAGAAACGTTTGCCGTTGATTAGCCAGCCAGAGGGAAATGGCCAGGAGCGCCAGGGCGGCTAAGAGTTGATTGGCGCTGCCGAAAATTGGCCAGATGGCGTCGCTTTTGCCGCTAAAAGTAAGGGCCGCTCCGAAGAGAACTGAAATCGTGGTGGCAAAGAAGCGGTTTTGAGCAAGGCCGGTGTTTTGAGGAGTTTCTTTCCGGGAATCTTCAAAAAATTCCTGAAAGGCAAAGCGCGCCAGGCGGGTGGCGGTGTCCAGCGAGGTAAGGGCAAAAGCCGAAACTGCCAGGGCGGTAAAAGTGCGGGCGCTGGAGAACGGAATGTTCAGCAGCGGAATACTGCTGATGAAGCGCCCCAGTCCCTCGGCAAAAGCGGAGACAAAGTGTCGGGAATTGTAATAATCGGCAAATTCGGGCCGAGAAAGCGAAGCGACCGCCAGCAATGCCAGAACCGCCAATACACCTTCGATGAGCATGCCGCCGTATCCAATCGGTTTGGCGTCGGTTTCTTTGTCCAGCTGTTTCGCCGTGGTACCGCTTCCCACCAGCGAATGAAAACCGCTAATTGCGCCGCAGGCCACCGTAACAAACAGAATCGGGAAAAGAGTTCCCAGATTGGGCACCGAAAAATGGGTGAAAGCCGGTAAGTGAATTTCCGGAAACGCAAAGAAAATACCGACTAATCCACCCAACATTAACCCGTAAAGTAAAAACGAATTCAAATAGTCGCGCGGTTGCAGCAGAATCCACACGGGTGTCACCGAAGCGACGAAAATGTAGAGGATTAATATCCATTGCCAGGCAACCATGGAGAGTTTTAAGGGGAAGAGGTCGCCGAGAACGATTCCCAGAAAAAGCAGCGCTACACCCACGATGGTGGCGATCCATAATGGGGTGTGCAGCCGGTAAATGGAAAAACCAAACAAAATGGCCAGCACCATGAAGAAGAGGGAAGAGGTAGCGGCACTGGGGGTGCGGTAAAAAGTGCTGGCAACAATATTAATGAAAACGGCAATCACCAGAATTAAAGTGGACCAACTAAAGATCAAAAACAGTTTTTTGCCGCTGAAACCGAGGTGGTTTTCAATGATTTGACCGATGGAGCGGCCTCGATTCCGTACCGAAGCCACAATGGAAGAAAAATCGTGGACTCCCCCAATAAAGATGGCTCCGAAGATGATCCAGAGGTAAACCGGTACCCAGCCGAAGCTGGCGGCAATGATGGGGCCAACAATGGGTCCGGCTCCGGCAATGGAAGCGAAATGGTGGCCTAAAAGAACCGGCGGTTTGGCCGGCACGTAATCCACTCCATCGTACAGACGATGCGAAGGGGTCTCGTTTTGGTTGCTCAGACGTAATTTGCGGGCGACAAATCCTCCGTAGGTTCGGTAGGCGAAAACAAAAAATAGCATCGAAGCTACCAAAAGGAAAATTCCGTTCATGCTTTCCTCCGGACCTAATGTGTCTGTAGAACAATATATCCGGCGGGAAGAAAAGAATCAAGCCAAAAACAGATTACCCGGGGGACAGGTGGTTTTTCCGGGAACCTTTTGAGCCTTTTAGCTTACTGTTAATGAAAGAAATGAAATCCGTTGAAGTGGGTTTTTACGGGAGAGTTTACCCGGAAGCGGAAGAAGGAAATTTTCAGTAGAAAAGAATGAGTTCAAAAAACAGAAATTGGTGCTAAGATATTGATAATCAGAAAGTTGCTTAAAAAGCGCAACGGCAAAGAGAAAATAATTTTTTCTGTTGCCTTTAGGAAAAAATGTATTAAATTATGGGGCTCAAAATTGGACTGGTCTTTGATAGGATGACATATGGTGCCGATGTAGCTCAACTGGTAGAGCAGCTGATTTGTAATCAGCCGGTTGGAGGTTCGAGTCCTCTCATCGGCTCCAGGAGCACGGGAGAGGAAAATGTTGGGGAGGTAGCGAAGCGGTCAAACGCACCAGACTGTAAATCTGGCGGCAGAAGCCTTCGGAGGTTCGAATCCTCCCCTCCCCACGAAATATTCAGCTCAGCTGATTGAGGCGTGAGCGAGGAGTTGGTAGGGCAACAAACATTATTAGGCGGGAGTAACTCAGTTGGTAGAGTCACAGCCTTCCAAGCTGTTGGTCGCGGGTTCGAGTCCCGTCTCCCGCTCAACAACTTTGTCCTTATTGGTAGGATAGGGGTGAAGTTGTTGAACGCAAGCGCCCACGTAGCTCAGTCGGTAGAGCACATCCTTGGTAAGGATGAGGTCACCGGTTCAATCCCGGTCGTGGGCTCTTTTTTTTGTACTGAGTTGAATGTTTTAGCTCGTTAGTTTTTGGAAAATAAAATTAGCAGGTTTTAAACAATTATAAGGTAATCTTGGAGGAAAGCCGATGGCTAAGCAAAAATTCGAACGGACGAAACCGCACGTAAACGTGGGTACGATTGGTCACGTGGACCATGGGAAAACGACTCTGACTTCCGCTATTACCCGGTATCTGGCTCGTAAGGGTAAAGCAGAGGAACGTTCCTTTGATAGTATCGACAAAGCGCCGGAAGAGAAAGAGCGTGGTATTACCATTGCGACCGCACACGTGGAGTACGAGACCGATAAGCGTCACTATGCCCACGTGGACTGTCCGGGTCACGCCGACTACATTAAGAACATGATCACCGGTGCTGCCCAGATGGACGGTGCGATTCTGGTGGTAAGCGCGGCCGATGGTCCTATGCCCCAGACGCGGGAACACATTCTGTTGGCTCGTCAGGTGAACGTGCCTTACATCGTGGTGTTCTTGAACAAGGTGGACATGGTGGACGATCCGGAGTTGTTGGATCTGGTGGAATTGGAAGTTCGCGAGCTGTTGTCCAGCTACGATTTCCCTGGTGATGAGATTCCGGTGATTCGCGGAAGCGCTTTGGAAGCCATGACTCATCCGGACGATCCGGAAAAAACCAAGTGCATTCAGGAATTGTTGGACGCCATTGACGAGTACATCCCCACTCCGCAGCGCGACATCGACAAACCGTTCCTGATGCCGGTGGAAGACGTGTTCTCCATTACCGGTCGGGGTACAGTTGGTACCGGTCGTATTGAACGCGGTAAAGTGCACGTGGGTGACGAGGTCGAAATTGTGGGTCTGGGTGCCCATCGCAAAACTGTGGTAACCGGTGTGGAAATGTTCCGTAAAATTCTGGACGAAGGTGTGGCTGGTGATAATG